>JAKUTH010000120.1 GCA_022448085.1 Pseudomonadales bacterium
CAAGGCGTCGCGTATCTGCGTCTACGCGCTGTGTCTTTTCACGTGGTCCAGCAAGCATTCGTCGTACCAATGCTTCGGCTTGTCGAACGGATAGCCTCTTTAACGCGATGTGCCGAGCAGCCACGTCTTGATCGCGTTGTTCGAGCGGCAGCAATGCCCGTGCGTGTCCCATCTCGATCGACCCGTCCTCTAATAACTGGGCCGCTCTCGTCCCTAAATTTTGAAGCCGCAGTAAGTTTGTAACCGCAGTACGCGATTTACCTACTGCATCCGCAACCTCTTGTTGGGTCAATCCAAATTCATCGCGCAATCGACCCAGAGCCCTAGCTTCCTCCAACGGATTTAAGTCTTCACGCTGAAGATTTTCGATTAGCGCCAGTGCCAGTGCCTGTTCGTCGGTAACCTCACGGACAATGGCCGGGACTTCCGAAAGACCGGCCTTGACCGATGCTCGCCACCTTCGTTCACCCGCAATAATTTCGTAACCACCTTCCGGTCGTCGCCGCAAGACGATGGGTTGCATCATGCCTTGGGACTTGATCGATTGTGCAAGCTCATTGATGCTCGCCTCGTCGATGTGTTTGCGCGGTTGAAACTGGCCACGATGAATCTGCTCAACGCCGATGTGGCTGAGCGTTTCTTTTGAAGCTGATGGGTTTCCGGTCTGTGTCGGGTCACCGACGCTGGCATTGAGCAAAGCGTCCAGCCCACGTCCTAGCCCGCGCTTTTTAGCCATCCCGGGACGCATCCTTCTGAGCACGTCTTCGAATCACTTCTGCCGCTAAGGCGTGGTACGCCACCGCCCCGCGTGAGTAGGAATCATATAGCATTGCTGGGAGGCCATGGCTCGGCGCTTCGGCCAGCCGGACATTGCGCGGGATCACGGTTCTGAATACCTGTTCGCCAAAGTGCTCTATCAGTTGTTTCGAGACGTCGCCAGTTAGGCTATTTCGAGGATCATACATAGTCCTCAAGATACCTTCTATTTCCAGCGCGCTGTTGCCATTGGAGCGAACCCCCTCGACGGTTTCAAGGAGATCTGTCAGACCTTCGAGAGCATAGTATTCGCATTGCATTGGGATCAGTACGCCGTCGGCCGCAAAGAGGGCATTGAGAGTCAGCAGCGTTAACGTGGGTGGGCAATCAATAATGATGTAATCAAGGCCGGCTTCCACGGCCGCAAGCTGATGCGCCAGTCGGTGGCTACGATCATCAACCTGAAGCAAGGCCACCTCGGCAGCGGTTAGATCCGTGTTTGCAGGAATTAGACGAAATCCTGCAGATGATTGGCGCCAGGTATCTTCAAGACTCGCTTCGCCTAGCAACCAGTGATAATTGCTGTACTCGAGTTGGTGTTTGTCGACACCGCAACCCATGGTGGCATTCCCCTGGGGGTCCATGTCCACTAGCAACGTCCGCGCACCTGTCTTTTGAAGAGACGCCGATAAGTTGACGCTTGTCGTGGTTTTGCCGACCCCTCCTTTCTGATTGGCGACCGCGATGGTTCGCGTCATGCTCGGTTCTTCGCTTCCAACACAGAAATCCAGCCTACGATCCCCGGTCGCGTTTCGCAAAGCTCGCTGCCCTCAAGAGGATTTGATATGGGGTTCGTCGTCTGAAGCAGGAAGCGTCCCCCTCTGTTTAGGAACGGCCGGGCCAGCGACCAAACCTTGATCGGATTTGCGACCGCCCTGGCCGTTACCGTACCAAACAAATTCTCTGGCTCATAACTCCGTATATCCTGCGCAACGACCTCTACGCAGGTCATTCCAAACTCGTAAACCACTTGCTGGAGAAATCGCGCTTTCTTTTGGCTGCGTTCGACCAACACCACGTCCATTTCAGGTCGCCCCATCGCGAGAACCATCCCGGGAAAGCCGCCGCCCGAGCCAATGTCGAGCAACCGCGGCCGACCCTCCAGCAAGGAGAGAAGCGACATACTGTCCAAAAGGTGCCTTTCCTCCAGGCGCTCGACGTCACCTCTGGACACCAAGCCGCAAGCCTCATTCCAACGCCGAACCAAAGACAAATAACCCTCGAGAGTTTCGCACTGGGCTTGGCTTACGCCCAGGGACAATAGTTTCTCTAGCGTGGGGGTTCGCAAGCGTTACGCGGCGGTCGTCCGTTGCTGCCGCTTGGCATGAACTGCCAGCAGCGACATTGCCGCCGGGGTCATTCCAGGAATACGGGAGGCATTGGCTAAGTTTGTAGGTTTCGCGTGTGAAAGTTTTTGTTTTAGCTCATTCGACAAGCCTTCAACAGCACCATAGTCAAAGGCATCGGGAAGCGCTAACCGCTGCTGCTTCTTTGCCCGTTCGATTGACTCGTCTTGGCGCCGGATATAGCCATCGTATTTCGCTTCGATTTCGACCTGTTGAAGTAGCTCTATCGAGACATCAGGACCTAACGCGTCGCTTATCACTTCGGCCGTGATGCTGGGCCTTCGCAACATACTCAACAGAGACGTGTCCTTGCTAATCACTTCTCCCGTCGCCCGCTTAATGCGCCCGGCATAATCCGAACCGGCACTAACCACGACTGCCTCTAAGGTCGACGTAAGTCGGCGCAATTCATCGCGCTTGCGTTCGAATCGATTCCACCGATTGTCATCAACGATTCCAAGTTCACGGCCCATGGTTGTGAGTCGTTGGTCCGCGTTGTCCTGACGAAGTCTCAGCCGATATTCCGCACGACTCGTAAACATCCGGTACGGTTCGTTGGTCCCCAACGTCACAAGGTCACTAATCAAAACGCCAATGTACGCGTCGTGCCTGGCGAGCGTCCAAGACGAAAGCCCCGCCACCTTCCGTGCTGCATTGACTCCGGCGACAAGCCCCTGGGCTGCTGCTTCCTCGTAACCCGTGGTGCCATTGATTTGCCCCGCAAAAAAAAGGCCTGCAACGCTTTTCGTCTCGAGCGAGTGGTTGAGATCGCGAGTATCAAAAAAATCATACTCAACCGCGTATCCCGGTCGCGTGACATGGGCTTGCTCAAACCCTCTAATTGTGTGTATT
>JAKUTH010000121.1 GCA_022448085.1 Pseudomonadales bacterium
CACGCCGACCACTTATCCGACGAAGAAAAAGGTCAACTCGTTCGCGACGGTTTCGTGATCCTGAGAAACACTGTGTCCCGAGACCTACGGGAACGGGCCAAACGTGTCATCAACGAAAATCCGCAAATGATAGTTCATGGCGACAACGATGCGATCAACGGTCTCTACAACGACTCGATTCTTGCAGCGCTACTCGACGAAGCCATGGGGCCGCACACGCGCCCGATCAATGCCCAAGTGGCAGTAACGATGCCCCATTACGCGGACGCAGTGGTGCGAACGCGGATCGACGTTAACAACGTCTATACACCAGGCGCCCACGTCGATGGCGGTTGGGCGGGACTCTGTCCGGTGGCGCAAAGCGAGATTCTTGCATCGGGGCAGTCCTTACACTCATGGGGCTCTGACGGTGACCCTCAGTCGATGGGTCCTGCGGGGCACGCACCACTTTGGCAGAACCGTGAACGTACCGTGGCGATCGGTAGCTACACCGCATTGGTTGCCGTTTGTCTGAATGATCAGACTCGACCCGGCAAGGGTCAGTTTTCGGTTCGACGAGGCGCACACGAAGCGGTGGAAGCGTTTTTTCGTGGGCAGAGGGACGAGGGAGGACCTATTGGTGGTGGTGGCCCGCGCTGGCCGCGTCTGATCCCAGCCGATGATGATCGTGCAGTGGCCGGAACGATGCCCCGAGCCATGGTCGATACGTATCCAGATACACGTTTTGAGGGCGAGGATTGGCCATGGCCGGAATTGACCCCGACGCTCATGGCTGAAGGCGATGCCGTTCTCGCGCTTCACGCCTTGCCACACACAGCGACGCCAAATCTCAGTGACGACCCACGAATGAATGTGTTTTTTCGGATCCGACGTTTGCGTCCCGAAAATCCTTACGAAGGCGATCCGCGCATCGGTTGGGGAGTGTCTGATCACCCGGATCGGGCATTGAACGGGGATTTCCTCGAATATCCGGCTAATTACGACCCCTATCAGACCTCGGTCGACAAGATGTGCGACCACTGGAGCGAGTGGAGCGGCATGCAAGACTTCGTTACCGAGATAAGGCCGATGTCGGCTATCGAGTAGATTTGATGAAAAAGTTGGCTAGAGAACGAAAAGGTCGCGAATCGGCTCGACTAGAAACCAACCGCCGATCAACATCAAAACGACCCCCATGGCGTTGATGACACGACCCAGAAAATTTCGAGTAAAGCGGCCCGAATATCGTCTGATGAGCAACAACAGCAGCGAAAACCAGCCGACGATTCCACCAATCACTCCGATTGCAAAAGGTATCGACGCCCCCGCTCCTTTGCTCATAAACCCCGTACCATAGAGCGCCGCCGTCGCGGCAGACCACGTAACCAACAGCGTAGGGTTAAAAATCGAGATGGTAAATCCCAGCGCCAAGGCCCGAGCGTGGCGGGGTTTGGATGTTTTCTCGAGACCCGCCGACAATTCGCGTCTAGTCAGCACGATACCCACACCAATTAACAGGGTGCCGATCACCGCGTGAGAAGCCAACACGATGGAAGGGTAGCGCCCAAGCAGCGTGCCCACGCCCCAAAACGCTGCGTAGGCGTATATAGATTCAGCCAATGCCGCACCCAGCGACAAGAAGATTCCGGTTCGAAATCGACCTTCCAAGCCATAAGCAAACACCAACACCGCGATGGGACCAGCCAACGGAACAGAGCCGAAAAAACCAAGAGTAAAACCAATCAAAAGTACGACAACCACGAGCGGATTATGTCGTATCTCAGAACGAGGTGAACCTAACTAAACGAGCGGCTCTTTATAGAATGGCTTTCACTGCTGGCGGTAGTGAGTCCCACTCGTTTTCAGGGATACCGAGGTGCTCCCCCTCCCAGGGCCTTAGCCAAGAGCAGTTGTAGAGCAAGTTAAGCGCTCGGCGCGCTTGGTCCGTCGTGTAATTGGGACCGTGCCCGTGCCAAAGAGCGCCGTTGAATAGCACTATGGATCCGGGCTCCATGATGACCGTAACGTGCTCGGCGGTAGTTGATACTTGGCCGCTCCAGGTATGACTGCCGGGGACCACCCACGTGCCGCCCGTTTCATCGTTGAACGGATCAAGGGCTAGAAGAGAATTGACGATAAGCGGTGGATGCGGATGCGGGATCGGGTAGTTGTCATCGCGATGCAACGCGCGAATGTCTTCGCCTGGTTGAACGTCCTTGATCATGGCGGTGCCGAGCTGGGCGCCTTGTTTCGGGCTGTAGTACGCCGAGCGCCCGTGAGGGTGCAGGATGCCGTTGACGATTGCCGTGACGGTTGCGTTCGCGGCAATGTCGTCGAACTCGCGAGTTTTCGCGAAAAGGCCCTTGCACATTCGCCCGTCTATCCGTGTGCCGTTCAAACCCTCGGCCGGGATGGTATGGAGCAGTTTTTCCGCATCTTGTTGCGCTTGGATAAGGCGAGATGGCGAGATGATTTCTGGGATGATCGTATAACCAACGTCCTCAATTTCTTGGATGGCTTGATCCGTTGTATTCATCCACTGCCTTGAATGCTGCGAAAGGCCTATGTTACTTCGGAAGGCGCGTGGTTGGATCGTCAACATGCTTGTAAGTAAGTCGTCGAGTTTCTAGCCAGGTCGTCTAGCGAGAGTTGTTAGTATCGCGGGTACTGATCGATCGAGAGGGTTGTGATGAGTGGATTGACTTTGGCGAAGGCACCCACACAAGAACACCTACAAACGTTCGAGCATCGCGGCTTTTTTGTGAGCGAGGACATGCTCTCCATTGAGGAACTTGACCGATACGGCGCGGCGGTTGACGAGGCCGTTGCGAAACGAACGCGATGGGACAAACGCAAGCTCAAGGATCTATCCCGATATGAGCAATCGTTTCGCCAGTGCATCAACCTTT
>JAKUTH010000122.1 GCA_022448085.1 Pseudomonadales bacterium
AGCGGCGTATGGACGACTCGCCGAGGGTGTCGCCATTGGTACAGATCTTGATTGGGTTGCGTTCAAGATTCGAAAGAATGCGATTTGGCACGATGGCGAATCGATCACCGTCGATGACGTCATCTTCACTTTTGAAACTCTAAAAGAACACGGGTCTGTCGCGATAAGGACGGCACTCTTTGATCTCGACCGCATTTTTGCATTCGGCGAACGCGAGGTCTGTTTCGTCCGAAAGAAAGACGTTGAGATCAACCCCATCCTTCCGTTCGTGTTTGGTGGTTACGGGATCCTTCCCAAGCACTACTGGGATCGACACGACTTCACCAAGACCACGCTCGAACCCCCGCTCGTGAGCGGACCCTATCGTCTTGAATCCTACGAACTCGGACGTATTCTCAAATACGAGCGCGTACACGACTATTGGGGACGCGATCTACCCGTCAACAAAGGCCGCTACAACTTCGATCACCTCAAGTGGGACTACTTCACCGACGACAACGTCATGGGGGAAGCCCATAAAGCCCATGTATTCGATGTTCGCGAAGAGGGTGTTTCCAAAAACTGGGCAACTCAATACAACTTTCCCGCAGTACGCAAAGGACTATTCAAACGCGACCTTCGTCCGACTGCCCGGGTTGAGGGTTTGTGGTGGCCCATTATCTGGAATACGGATCGACCCAATCTACGAGATATCCGGGTACGAGAAGCGCTGTGGCTGCTATTTGACTTCGATTGGACCAATCGAGCGCTCTTCTATGATTTCTACGACAAGGGTGTCAGTTTTTTCCAGAATTCACCGATGGCACACGAGGGCTTGCCCAGCAAGGCAGAACTTGCGTTACTCGAACCATGGCATGATCAAATTCCTGCTCGAGTGTTCACGGAAGAATTCCATCATCCACCAAGCGATGGTTTCGGACCGCAGCGTCAAAACATCAAGCGATCATTGGAACTCTTCGCTGAAGCCGGTTGGGAAGTTCGAGACGGTGTGATGCAGAACAACGAAACCGACGAACCGTTCACGTTGGACTTTATTGCGGTCTCTTATTACGGGATTCGCCAAAACCTTTCGTTGGTTCAGAACTTGGATCGGGTTGGCATTGCGACCCGTGGAAAAGCGCCCGAAGTTTCTCAATGGCTCTACCGAAGCCGAACGGGAAAATTTGACGGCAACTCGGTTCGACTAGGGCCTAGCCACACGCCCGGGTTACAACTTCGAAATTGGCTCGGCAGTGCCGCAGCCGATCAGGACTACGGTCAGAATTGGGCGCGCATTCGTAATCCCGCCATCGACAGCCTCATTAATTCGATTATTTCGGCAAAGACCGCGGAGGGCATGTACGCTGCTGCTCGGGCGCTTGATCGCGTGTTTATGTGGAATTTTTATTTCATTCCGATGGGATCGCAACCTGGATTCCGGTTAGTGCACTGGGATAAGTTTGGTGAGATCCGAAACGATCGACTCAACCGAATACCGTTTGTCGATGCATGGTGGTGGGATGAAGAGAAAGTTCAACGAGTCGAAGCCGGACTTTCAGAACTGGCCACCGGAGAATAATCGATAAGTTACCGTCGGGGTTGATACCAGCTCGGTAGCCAGGTTTCATCCACGATACCCGCCATCTCTTTTTTCCTCGCGCCGCGCAACATCAGCGGCATCGAATAATTGCCTTCGTGACACGCGTACTCGTAGACGAGGTCATCTGTCCTCTCCATATTCACGACCGCTGTCCAAGGGCGATCGTACGCAAACGAATCGTCGACGGTAAATTTGTACTCCAATGTATCTTCATCCAAGCGTGTAAAGTACTCCGTTAGAGTCATGTCAGGCCCAGTGAGACGGTAATTTTGGTGCTCATTAAAGTTTGTGGTCGTGACAACAAAAGTATCACCATCCCAAACACCGCGTGAGTCACCCTTCCAAAATCTCATATTCTCCGGCAATTGCTCTCCACCCGATGTCGGGATAACCCGGTGATCGTTGACCATTTCCACAAGGACGACGACGTGATCGTCGGTTTGCACGATCTGCATGATGTTGTTGTAGGCGCCGTTTACCATGGGTGGCCCCGCGTTAAAACCTTTAATACACCGATCGGTGATACTGCGATCTTCCGGTCCTTCTGGCGACCGGGCCTGCAATGCGATCATGCGCCCCATCCGTTCTCCGGCTGCGGGTTTGACCTGCGGCACCCGCCCGTTGGGAGGATCGATCACCTGGGACGTCCGCTTAGTTGACGAATGCTTCGACCCTTGGTCAATGTAGTACGAGTTGTAACCCACATCGACGTCGCCCTGCGTCCCCTGCCCTTTCGCCGCTTCATCAAAATCAACATTGGCAGCACGCTCGCGGCCCGCGCGCACGGCTTCTTCCCATCCAGAAATTTCTTCATCCGTTAGAAATTCCCTATCCCCAAATCGACCTGGTCGTTCGAACGGGGTCAGCGTGCGGAAGTCCCAATTGCCTTGTAAATCGGGTTTTCCCGACGCGAGGCGCGGCACCTCAGACCAGCTAGTCAGCGCCGAAATGACGACCAACACGGCAGCTATACGGGTAACAACCATTCTCATAACCATTCCTCTCTATTCATTAATTTTGGCTTCGCGCATCCAATCGCCTTTGCGCAAATGCCCGTACATAGCATCTTCTGCAAACTCCACACACTTGAACTCTAGGATCCGCGCGTTCGTTTCAATGCGTCGGTATAGCGGCATGACAATTTTCCACGGCCGTGTGTCGACCTCAGGGTCTTCAATGGTCGCTTCTTATTTCAGGTGGTTAGAGCCCATGGGGGTATATC
>JAKUTH010000123.1 GCA_022448085.1 Pseudomonadales bacterium
AGGATTCTGGTCGATAACGAAGTACGACGATATTCAGTCCATTTCGAAAAATCCGAAAGCCTTTAGTTCGGACCGACTCCTTGGAGGAATTACGCTGGAATCGCCGGAGATGCGCAGGCGCCGAAAAAGCCTCGAAAGTGCCTCAGAAGATGAGGTCGGAGGCGGAGGTTCGATCCTTACGTCGGGCAGCAGCATGATCATGATGGACCCTCCGACGCATACACAACACCGCCGGATGGTTGCGCCCGGGTTCGCACCGGGTCGATTGAACGCATTAATCCCCGAGATTCGGACGCGATGTGTTGAGATCCTCGAATCCATCGCCGGTCGAGGCGAGTGTGAATTTGTCTCGAATGTAGCTGCCGAACTACCGATCCAAATGCTTGCAGAACTGCTGGGAGTCGAGCAAGAAGACCGAAAGAAACTATTTGAGTGGTCCAATACTATGATCGGTGGCGATGATCCCGATATGCGTATCGGGCGCGACGATGTCATGTCGGTGTTCGGGGAGCTGTTTCAATACTCCGTAGCACTTCGTGAATCGCGCCAAGAGAACCCCGGCGACGATTTAATCTCGATGCTCGTGAATACCAGGATCGATGGCAAACCGATGGAGCTCGGCGACTATGTCTCCGCGTTCATCTTGCTCGTTGTCGCTGGTAACGAAACAACAAGGAACTCCATCAGCGGTGGCGTCTTGGCGTTGAGTCAGTATCCCGAAGAACGACGAAAACTCATTGATGATCCGTCTCTTATTCCGGATGCAATCGACGAGATCATTCGCTGGGTCGCACCCGTGGTCTATATGCGGCGCACTGCGCTCGAAGATACAAAGGTAGGCGAAAAGATCATCAAAGAAGGCGACTGCCTTGCGCTTTGGTACATGTCTGGAAATCGAGACGAAGAAAAGTGGGACGATCCCTTTTCTTTTAATGTCACGCGCAACGGCCCGAGACATTTGAGTTTCGGGTACGGACAACATCTATGTATTGGCTGGCGTCTGGCAGAAATTCAACTCACCGTCTGTTTGGAAGAGTTACTCAAACGTTTTCCCGACATCACAGTACACGGGGACGTGGATCGTATGCGATCCAATTTCCTCAACAGCATTAAACGTATGCACGTCCGATACTCGGGATAGCAATTTCCGAAGACTTAAACCCAGCAGCTGTGCTATCACCGTTGCCTAGAGCGCGTATAGACGAGTCGCCTCTGCCTTAAGTTCGTCACGGAATTCGGGGTGGGAGATTTCCAACAACGCGGCAGCCCTCTCTTTCAACGTCTTTCCCCGAAGTTCCGCAATACCATGTTCGGTAACTACGTAATCCACGTACGTGCGAGGCACTGTCACCGCGGCACCGGCGCTGAAGGTAGGCACGATTCGGGACACCCGCTTGCCGGTTGCTGTAGGCACTGAGCTTGACGGCGTGACACTGATGGATTTTCCGCCCTTCGAGTAGGCGCCGGCGATCATGAACACCGTTTGCCCCCCGACGCCCGTGTACGGTCGATGGTCGAGAGCTTCCGCTGACACTTGTCCCGTTAGATCGACAATCAGCGCATTGTTTACAGCAACAAAATTCTCCTGCTGGATCAGGTGCCGCAGGTCATCGGTGTAGCCAAAGTCGTAGAGCTCGAAATGTGGATTCATGTGAATCTGGTCCAACTCTTCCTGATCGAGCGCAACACAAGCCGAACCGACGACTTTGTGGCGGTTGAGTGACTTTCTCGTGCCGGTAACGACACCCTGTTCAACAAGAGCCGCGACGCCGCCGGTGATAAGCTCGGTTTGAATTCCAAGGTCATTGCGAAACCCCAAGTAGTTGGCCAACGCACCGGAAACTGTACCAACACCCATTTGCAATGTATCGCCATCGTTGACGAGTTCAGCAGCGACCAGCGTGTTGATTACCTCGACGTGTGCGATCTCTTCCGCTGAGGGTTCTGGTGCTTCCATGTTCGCGCCAGCCGACGGCTCGGCTTCAACAAATAGATCGATTTCGTCGACGTGGATGTAGTTATCGCCAAAGGTACGAATAAAGTCGGGCCGCACCTCGGCGATGATACGTTTGGCCCGGCGAGCCACCGCTTTAGATAGCCATACACCGTGCCCGAAGCTGCAGAACCCTAGCTCGTCGGGTGGTGAAACCGGAACCAAGAAAACATCGGGATTTTGGTGAAAACCGGCCGGAATTTCGTAGCTTTGCCACATGCCGACCGGTAAGTATTCCATCTCGCCCACATGACAAGCTGCCCGATTTGGCGGCGTAGCGTAGTTGTCATGTAGTTCGAGCGCACCGATCATGCCTTCGTCGGTCCAGGAAAAAAACGCCGCGGGATGATCGACTCGGATACCGCTGAGATCGCCCGATTGGACACGCGTTTTCAGACCCGCACACAAGCTGTAGGGCGTCGTCGAATAGGGGGCAACATGGACGACGTCGCCAGGCCGTATGGTGGCGACCGCGTCCTCGATACTCCTCATTTTCTTGCCGATCCGAGACAAATACCCCCCTCGTCGCTAGACCCGTCGTACGTTCGCGGCTTCAGCCCGACGCGACGCGTTCGGTTCGTCGTTGGGGGAGTTCGTAATCCAATTTGTATATACGTTTTACGTTTTCCCCAAGTACTTTGTTTCGCGTTGTTGAACTCAAACGTTCCGCGTAAATGGTCAGGTCATCTACCCACGTATGCGGGTGATCTGGATGCGGGTAATCCGTCGCCC
>JAKUTH010000124.1 GCA_022448085.1 Pseudomonadales bacterium
ATGTTCTCAACCCCAAGTTTCGAAAATCCATCCTCCGCATTCATCTCGAAGGGAAAGCCGTTATACATCTTGCCGCCATACGCGAAGTGAGGCAGCGCGTCCATGTGTGAATGACCAAAACCGTGATAGTCAATCTTGAATACGTCCCCGGCAGCTTGCGGCATGTCTTCTGGATCCATGTCGAACGATTCGTCCCCACCAAAAATAAAAACTTCGTGTTCAAACGGTTTTTGGTTTATTGCGTCAGCTATTTTGTTGAGCGGTAGCGCCAGCGAAATAGTCGTCCCTTCTTTCACAAGTGCGGCGGCTTGGGTACGGACTCTAGGCGTGATCGTATTTAATGTGCCCAACTCATCGTCGTCACCCCATCGCCCCCAATTCGAAATCTCAACGAGCGTCGTATTAAACATTGCTTGATTCATCGTCGGGGGTACGCCCACGGCCAACGCATTGATCCCCAAAAGTCCCAGCGCACTGACGCCAGCCATTAGTCTTTTCATATCTCCCACCGTACGTTCTCTTACAAAAACCAATCAAGACTAACAAATACAACGCCGCAACCGATGTGCTTAAAACCAGCGTGAAATCATCGTCGACTTCAAGGTACTCTTTCGTAATTCCTAACACGTGACGGCACACTCAAAAACCCTTGGCGTTAACCTGTCACGTCGCGCACGTTAAACCGTTGGGTAGACGGCCAACTTGAAGTATTTTAGGCGCCCAAGAAAGGAAACGACGTCATCTCAACAAGCACTAGTCCCATGCAAGAACCATTAACTCAACCTCTAGGTTCACTCGAACGAGACATCGCGCGTATAGAAGACGTTGGCTTCCTAACGTCCATGCTCATTACGCTACTTGGAAATTACGCCCAAACGGGCCATTTTGGCGGGCCCCTCGCGTACGTTCCCTACGTCGTCACCAGTCATTTAATCGGACCGGCCGCGGGCGGGCTTCGCTTTGACTATCGTCGACCCAAACATCCTTACGCGGACAAGTTCATGCTCGCTGGCGGTCACAACGCACCCGTGACGTATGCCCTGTGGATGGTGATGGGCGAGGCCCTCGCACGACAACACGCATTAACCAAGAACGAGTGCTACCGGACCGATCCAACAACCTCGATCCTGTCCATCGATGCACTCGGATTTCGGCGTGGCCAGGGAGCGTTGGACGAGCTCCTCACCAACACCGAGTTAGCGGACGATCCCCTGTTTCAGCAAGCCAAGCTACGAGGGATTAGAGCCCTATCGGGTCATTCAGAGACAACGGACCTTACCAACGATGTCAATGGCGGCCCATCCGGCGTCGGTGTTGCAACTGCTGCAGGAAAAGCTGCCTTTTGGGACATCGTGGGCGCTCCGCTAGCTTCACCCAAAATCATGGCAGTCGAAGGCGAATTCGCAATGACGGCTGGACACGCGCAGGAGTTAAAAACGCAGGCGATCGCGCAGCGCGTCGGTAAGCGTCTTCGGGTCTTGCTTTCCTATAACAACGCCGGAATCGACGACGAATTGATCGGAAGCGTCATCCAAAAAGAATTTACTGATTACGACATCGGCGCCCAATGGTCGTCATACGGCTGGAACGTCATTTGCGTTGACGACGGCAACGACTACGCACAGGTCGCTCGCGGGCTAGCTCGAATGGAAGGTTGGGATGAGTCGGATCGTCGGCCCATGCTCCTCCTTGGTCGAACGATCAAAGGTTGGTGGCCGGCAGCTGTCGACGGAGAGATTCCCGGCTACGGGAAACAGATCGTGGATCATGCTTCCCACCCGTACGCGTTCCCGCAAAACGGCGATTACTTCCAAGCGCTGGCGGGAACCTTTGAGTCGCGCTACGGGGTCAAATTCCTCGATATCGACAAAGGTGCCATCAGCGATGAACGCACCCGACTCACGCAGTTTAAGCATAACGTCGATGTCGCGTTGAGCATCCTCGACAATAATGATCTTGGCTCCTGGCTCGCCGATCGTTTGGTCGCCATTGGTGACCAAATCCAAGACGACATCGCATTACATAACAGCGGTTCGGTCGACCCATTCGACGACGATCGTCTAAAGGTCGACCAATTACCGATGGCACCGCAGAGCGTGACGGTGACCGACGTCCGCGGATCTAAAAAGTCGACCGTGGACATCAAACTGTTTGAGGAAGCGGGAAACGTTCGCGGGGCACGCCGCGCAGTTTCGGAAATCTTCAAGTGGTCAAACTACGTCACCAACAACCGCTTCATTGCAGTTGCAGCAGATCTAGCCGAATCCATTAACATTCAAAAAAGCGCGCTTTTTGGTTATTTCGATCCCGTCACCAATCCCTCGGGAACCGTCCTCAAGTCGGGTATTCAAGAAGCTGGCATTGCATCAACCGCCATAGGACTCGTCGGCCAAACGTTATCGTTGGATCCGAACGTACATAACGGCGTCTGGGCGCTAAGTGGAACCTACGGGGCTTTTACACCGTTAATGTATCTACCCGCACGGGTGTGGAGTCAACAAAACCAAGATTCGCCGTTTCGCGTCGGCGTCCTTCATATTTTGGCCGGTCACTCTGGGCCCGAAACTGCGGCCGATGCTCGCACGCATTTCGGTATTTTCGCGCCCCAGGTATGGAAACTATTTCCTC
>JAKUTH010000125.1 GCA_022448085.1 Pseudomonadales bacterium
TCGTTGCGCACCAACTCATGGCTACGTTTTCTCTCATACTTTTTGGCGGGCGTATTGATGATGTCCGTCAAGATTCCCGCAGTTGAACCGCGCACGACGTCGGCATCACTTGCGTCATCGTAGAGCGTAGTGCGTTGCCGAGCTGTACGTCCGGCCGACTCGATCATGTGCTGCATTTCCTCGGGCGAGGTCTCCTGTCCGTGTTGTGTCCCCGCAGCGCGTGAAATGCTCTCGTTCATTAATGTTCCCCCGAGATCGTTACAACCCGCATTGAGCGCAGCGCCGACTCCCTCGTGACCCATTTTCACCCAACTTGCTTGAATGTTGGTGATGTGTGGATGTAGTGCGAGTCGAGCGACGGCGTGTACCAGAATTGTTTCCCGGAATGTCGGTCCACGCCGCGCTTTCCCTTTCAGATACATCGGAGCTTCCATGTGAACGAAGGGTAGGGGCACAAATTCAGTAAATCCGCCTGTTTTCTTCTGTAGATCCCGGACACGGATAAGGTGTCTTGCCCAGTGAATCGGCTCGTCGACGTGGCCATACATAATCGTTGCCGTGGATCTAAATCCGACACGGTGAGCGGTTTCCATGACTTCGAGCCATTGCGCAGTATTGATCTTGTCCGGGCAGATAACGGAGCGTACTTCGTCATCAAGAATTTCGGCGGCCGTTCCGGGGAGCGTACCTAGGCCGGCTTGTTTCAGTTCGGTTAAATAACCTTCAAGGGAATGATTGGATGTAGCTGCTCCTTGCCATACTTCGAGCGGTGAAAAAGCATGTAGATGCATTTCGGGAACTGCTTCTTTGACGGTTTTGACGATATCGATGTAGGTCTGTCCGGTGTATTCAGGGTGGATGCCCCCTTGCATACAGACTTCCGTACCGCCGCGGTCCCAGGCTTCGACCACCCGCCGTTGAATTTCTTCACCGCTCAAATCGTAGGGTCGTCCCCGTAGATTTTCCGATAACTTCCCTTTGGAAAAAGCGCAGAACTGGCACTTGAAATAACAGATGTTGGTGTAATTGATGTTGCGATTGACGACAAAGGAAACGGTATTTCCGTTGATTTCGTCTCGTAATTGGTTTGCCGACTGGACCACAGCATTGAAGTCGTCGCCCCGGGCTTGAATAAGGCGGACGATTTCCCGCTCGTCAAGGTCATTTCCGTTACCAATCCCTTTCAAAATGGCCGTGATGTCGGTGGACACTACAGAGGGTTCTTGGGTAATGCGTGTGAGTACCTCGTCGGGTGGAGGCGAAGTGTCGCCTGGACACCAGGGGTCGATCCGCGGAAATCCCTCACCGTCGATGCGGTCAAGGACGCTTGCTACCATCGAATCGTCAACCCACGTTGCCGCATCAATCGCGTAATTCGGATAGATAGTGAGGCGCTCATGCAGGTACTTGCCGGCCAGCGCAGTCTCGCGCGATAGCTCGTCGAGGTGAGGCCATGGCGCTTCCGGATTAACAAAATCTGGAGTGACGGGTGAAACGCCCCCCCAATCGTTGATACCAGCATCGACGATTTGTGGTAAGACCCCCGGACTTAGGTTTGGGGGCGCTTGGATACTCATTGAGGCCCCAAAGAGTATGCGGGTCACGGCAATGGTCCACAGTAGGTCGTCGAGATCAGGTTCGGGCGCCAGGCGCATCTTCGTGCCTGGTTTTGCGCGGAAATTTTGCACGATAATTTCTTGAACGTGACCAAATTCCCGATGAATGTCCCGTATCGCCAGAAGCGATTCAATGCGTTCTCGACGAGTCTCACCGATGCCAATAAGAATTCCGGTCGTGAAAGGCACGCGTGCCGCGCCAGCGTCCCGAAGGGTTTGCAGCCGCACCGCCGGTATCTTGTCGGGCGAACCGTAGTGCGGCATTCCTTTTTTCGTCAGGCGTTCCGATGCGGACTCAAGCATGATGCCCATTGACGGAGACACTGGCCGTAATGTTTGGATCTCGTTGGGAGTCATGTTGCCAGGATTAAGGTGGGGTAGTAATCCCGTTTCTTCATAGACGGCGCGGGCCGCATGGGCTAGGTAATCGAGCGTTGATTGATAACCATTTTCGGCGAGCCATTCGCGCGCGACACGGTAGCGTAACTCCGGTTTTTCGCCGAGGGTGAACAGGGCTTCTTTGCACCCTAAATTCGCACCCTGCTTGGCGACATCCAGAACCTGTGGGATCTCCATGAATGGGTGATCCAGTTTTTTTGGCGTCTGTGCGAAGGTGCAGTAGTGGCATACATCACGGCAAAGGTGAGTCAGCGGGATAAATACCTTCTTCGAATATGTGACAACGTTGCGAAAGCCTTGATCGCGTAGGACCGAGGCAACACGAGCGAGAGCCCTTGTGTCGGCAAAATCGGCGAAGGCTAGTGCTTCGTTCTTGCTTGGGGTTGCCCCAGCGAGCGCCTTATCTAAAATAACTTTGACCACTACTTCATTACTCATTTCCGCGATCGTGAACGGAAAATCTATTATCGTTAGCGATTAGCCGAGATGCTAGACCCCCTTTCTTTAAGAAACGTAGGCTGGCGATATCGCGGTCTTTCCGAGCGAGTTCAATAAGTTCGTCGATCGTATCGATATCCAGACTAAATCCGGGCAAACGGAGAACTCGTGGTT
>JAKUTH010000126.1 GCA_022448085.1 Pseudomonadales bacterium
ATGGATTGGGTAATCTTATTTTGTATGCAACGAGTGCCGGTAAGACGGACCTTACATTTGCAACTTTAATTGTCATAACAGTACTCTCATTGATCTTGTTTGCTGTAATCGAATCTTTCGAACGGTGGGTCTGGTGGCGCTCGAAATAGAAAATCCGATTAACCGACAATTGTCATCAGATCCAATGGATGTAGCGGTTTCCATCGTTGGGGTGTCGAAGTATTTTGGTGGTGCGAAAGTTGTAAAGGCACTTGAAGACGTTTCAGCAGAGATTAGAGATCAAGAATTCGTTGCACTGTTAGGCCCTAGTGGTTGCGGGAAGAGCACGTTGTTGCGAATCGTTGGCGGACTTATTCCACACGAAGGGGGCGAGGTAGTCGTTCTAGGAAAGGGCGTAGTTGAGCCCATGGATGACGTGGGTATTGTTTTTCAGACAGCAAATCTCCTTTCTTGGCGAACTGTTGAAGGAAACCTCCGTCTCGGTGAAGAAGTCCGTGGCCAATCTGCAAAAACGCTCTCGAATCGAGTTGCCACAATGGTTGACTTATTGGGTTTAAGTGGTTTTGAGAAGCATTATCCCCATGAACTGTCGGGAGGAATGCAGCAACGTGTCGCAATAGGCCAAGCTCTGATTCGGAACCCGCGAGTGATGTTGATGGATGAGCCTTTTGGCGCATTAGATGCTTTGACGAGAGATCACCTAAATGTCGAACTTCTTAGAATATGGGAAGCGGAGAGGAAAACTGTTTTACTAGTGACCCATAGTATTATTGAAGCGGTTTTTCTGTCGGATCGCGTACTCGTGATGTCGGAACGCCCCGGAAGTATTGTCGAAGATGTTACGATTGATTTGCCCAGACCCAGAGATGCACGGGGAACTCGAGAAATGTCGCAATTTAATGAATACATTCTTCACCTTAGTAAGATTTTGGGTGTTATTTAACGAGTAATTCTCAAGGAGAAATCTATGGAAAAACTTCGTCATGTAGCAATGTCAGTAAAAGATCCTGAGGCTTCGGCCCAATTTTATGAAGACGCGTTTGGTATGAAACGCGTAGGGGATACAGAATCCGATGTAGCAAGTGGAGTGTATATGTCCGATGGCACGGTATCCCTGGCATTGTTAAAGTATAAGGATGACAAATGGGCTGGCGAGCGCTATGGAAAGGATTTCCTCGGTGTGCACCATGTAGGCTTTTGGGTTGAGGATTTAGAGGATGCTGAGAAGAAAGCGATCGAAGCGGGCGCCAAGTTTTTTGCCGATTTACCGGTAGAAAAAGAATCTTTGTATTATGAAAAGAAGTTCCAAGATCCCGATGGGATCATCTTCGATATGACTCCAAACGGATGGATTGGGACCAAGAAGTAAACTCCCATCACGTCTCCAAGAGTCTATCCGCAGCAGATGTGATATCGACGGATTGTTTACTGATTTTGCACCAGATGTCTCTAGACAACAGCGATTTTCTTCCGGTAGATCAGGAAGCCTTTCGCCGCATTGTCCGTTGCCATCCAAATTTTTGCCGAATATGTAATGCGGCTGAATTTTTGGGGTTAGACGACTTCACTGCGACCCGGAGTATCACCTTTCAGGAGTTTGCTGATCTTCTCGAAACTCATGAAGCAATAGCACCCCCGTCGATGTCTATAATAGTGCCGGTAACGAATTCGTTTTCGAGCAGAAAGATCGCGGCAGCAGCGACTTCATCCGCCGTTCCGGCGTGCGGAATAATATGCCCGGATGTACCCTTCTGATAATAATTCGCGCGCTCTGCTCCCTCGAGCGGTGACATCGGGGTATCGATCAGCCCGGGGGACACCCCGTTCAGTCTTACCGGCTTGATTTCGTTAGCGCCCAGTCGAATAAAGGCCTCGACCGAACCGCCGACGCTGCCGATTGCAATCGTCCCCGCACGCCATTTGCGCGCCGGGTAGCCGCTGATCAACACAACTGCACCGGATTGCGACATATGCGGAACCCCCAGACGGACGCTGTTGGTGTAGCCCCAGAGTTTGGCAAAGGAGTTTTGAAAACCGTCCAGGTCCATTTCGAGAAAAGGCCCGATTGCACGTGGCCCACCGGTTGCAGCGTTAACCAGGTAGTCGAAACCGTGATGTTTTTCGAACAAGGCACTCAGGGCCTCGCGATCGAGCACATCAACCTGCACACATTCGATACCGTCGATTTCACATTCGCGCCGACTGCCGGCGATAACCTCCGCCCCAGCGTCGCGCAGCATCTGGGTAGTTGACAACCCGATACCAGAGGTACCACCTAAAACGATCGCTTTCTTGTTTGTAAATTGTCCCATTTTAAATTCCCAACAATAATTGAAGCCATTCCCGTGTAAGCAGGGAACCTGCTAACACGGGCACGATACAAAATTCCCGCTTACACGGGAATGACCAGATTAACTTTCGAGTCTCAGATTATCCCACTTTCTAGACTCGCCGCCATTTCAGAAGGCGTTAAGACAAAGAAATAAGAAAGACGTAATACGAAAAGAAAGCCCAGCCAAAGCAGGGCTCTTGATTCGGAAACGAGGCTCTCTCAACTACTGTAGTCAACAGGACCGCCTGGCGAAACGCGATCC
Organism: Pseudomonadales bacterium; assembly: GCA_022448085.1. Taxonomy (GTDB): domain Bacteria; phylum Pseudomonadota; class Gammaproteobacteria; order Pseudomonadales; family Azotimanducaceae; genus UBA11889. The sequence continues at coordinate 2,595 of JAKUTH010000126.1, forward strand.
TTGTTTAGCCCTTCTTCA
>JAKUTH010000127.1 GCA_022448085.1 Pseudomonadales bacterium
GACGGCAAACGAGATGTCCAGGGTTGGCATTCGGATTTCCCCTATCTCTGGGGAATAACGCGAAAACGAGGTGACGATCAGCGGATTCCAAAGGGCATGTCTTGCCACATATCCATGGGAGTCCAGCGGAACATATGCGTCTCAGAATTTACACGCGAGAACGGGGCGACTTGTTTCAAACTCGGTACACACGTCCTCAATTCAGGGCCGCCCGAAGAGTGGGGAACCGGGTCGATATATGCCCAACGAGGCCACCGGGCAGCCCACGGACTGCCGTATGATGGACCCGAAGCGGACATCATTGAGGCGCCTGGCGGGAGCATCATCCTATACGACGCAAGAACGTGGCACCGCGCCGGTGTGAACCGCACCGACCAACGTCGGGCTGCGATATTGGAAGCGATGACCCCCAGTTTCCTGATGCCCTTCGGCGACACTAGCCTGCCGTATAAACAGTTCATGAAAGGACCCATCATCGACCAGTTACTGAGCCGGGATCAAAAAGATTTTGCCGAGCTCATGGTTCATAAGGTGATTGGTCCCGGAGGGATGGGTGCTATCACGGTCGATAAAGAACTCACTGAACTTGTCCAATCATAGTTCTCACGCCCTGACAGGAAAGTGTCCACTTACGAACGAGCCTACATGGACCGCCCATCACTGACACGCTGCAACCGGACCGTCTACGAGGGTAATTTCACTCGACGACCTACCGAGTGCAGCATTCACGGGATCGGTTAGACGCAAAATCAGCGTTTCTGGATTTTCGTCGTTCGAGTCCCCAACGATATCGATCGAAATATTGCCTGATGTATCCCCCGCACTAACGGTCAGCGTCCCCGAACTCGTCACGTAGTCCGTGCCCGCCACTGCGGTTACCGCCTCAGTCTGGTACTGCAGGGAGACGTCATCATTCGACGCGCGGCTGAGACTCACTGGGACGGTGGCGGTCCCGGCACTCTCCGTCACCAATACATCTTCGACGTACGCCGCCACTCCCGGGGTGTCGTCCGTCGAAAACGAACCTTGAATGGTCGTGAATTTCGCGTTATTCGCATCATTTATCTCGAAGCCAGCAAGCACGACTTGAAAAAAATAGTCACCAACAACGAAATGGCCGGATAGATCAACCCCGGCGCTGGCTCCCCCTTCTGTTAAGAAAGACGCGAGCTGAAGATCGAGCGTTGCTCCGGTTGCGCCGCTCCCCCGAAACGTGAGAAGTTCGCCGCCAAAATCGTTCTGGGTGCCTTCCACGGCCGTACCTCCCGCCGTTACCAGCGTAAGGTTAATGGTCTGTGTTGGTGTCGTGAATTGAACCGCTGTTCCCGACGATTCCCATTCAACGTTTATCGCGGTCTGAATAACGCGTTCGCCTTGGTCACGAGCGGCATCGGACCCGTCATAGAGTTTGAGACTGATCCCGACAGTGCCCGTCGACCCGGCCGCGGGAATGCTATTAATCGCCAAACTTATTGCCGGTGATTTACCACCATCGTCTTCGGGTGACAAAAGGAAGTTCAAGTTGTTGAGATCGATGGCTCCACCAATCAGATGGGCTGTCAAAATTTCATCCGCCGTCGATGGATATAATTTATGCACGTTCGGACTACCGTCGACGTAGTCCGTCCACGTGATACTCCCGGTCTTCAGTCGAAACCCTTCCGTTTCGATCGGGCAGGCGATCGTTTCGATCCGATTCGAGAGATAGGATTCGATGTCGCTTGGCACACTACGTGATGCCGATCCACTTAATGCCGCCGAGACGAGCGTGTCGCCTCGAAATCCGAACAAGTATCTAAGGATCAGGAGGCCATCTGTTAACGCATCGGTTTCGCTATCGCCATCAATATCAAGTTCGGCCGCGTTTACTTGCAAATACTCGCGCACGGCTTCTGGGGACGTACGCGACGCGCCGAGGGCAACGGCACCATCGGTAAGGGTAGACCCTGAAAAGCCGAACAGATGACGCAAGATCAGCAACCCGTCTGTCAATGCGCCCGTTTGCCCATCTGAATCAATATCCAGGTCAAAATTCTCGGCGTTGCTAAACCAGCTAATCCCGACGGTCAGTAAAGAGATGACCGCTAATTTTCTCGCTTCGATTCTCACGGTCTATCGCCCCAAAGGGTGTTTGATTCAATCACGCGCACGGGTAGCTTTCGGGTCGTTCATCAGCAATCAGAACTATTTTCTATTAGCCGTTATTGGTGTGCTCCAAAAACCAATCGTACAGTGCGGTGTTGGTATAGGTGTCAGTCCAACTGTCGTGATCCGCGTCCGGGTATACGGTGAACTTCACGTTACAACCACCCGAACGAAGCAGCCGAACCATTTTCACGGAGTCGGACACGGGTATCACCGAATCCATGGCGCCGTGAAAACACCATACCGGTAAATCCTTGAAATTGACGGGATTCACAAAGCCGAATGGCGGACACACAGGCGCAATTGCAGCAAGCTT
>JAKUTH010000128.1 GCA_022448085.1 Pseudomonadales bacterium
GACCGATTCGGTCGAGGAAACACTCAATCAATTCAACACTGCTGATTTCACCCCGCTCCAGCATGGCGCTTAAGGCGCTCAAAGTTTGCCTGTAAGGCATGGGATGAATTCAGTAGGGCGGCAAAGAAGGAAACGTCGCCGGTGCCAGATAAACCGATTACTCGATGATTCTTGGAACCAAATAAAGGCCTCGCTCTGCAGCCGGGGCCACAGCTTGAAGCCGCTCGCGCGCGTTTACTTCCGTTACCTGGTCTGGTCGCATTCTTAATGCGATATCCTGCGGATGAGCCAGCGGTTCAACTTCACTGGTTGGCACCGAATTCATTTGTTCGACCAAATCTAGGATCTGGGATAAATCAAGGGCGTACTTGTCTATATCCGCGGGTTCGATGTGAATTCTGGCGAGATGCGCGACGCGTTCAACAGCAGATTTAGTGATCGACATAACGAAGTTCAGCACGTGACACCCGGGAAACGGGTCAATTATAGCCCACGCGTTATTGTGCGCCCACTCATGCGTTGTTACAGTACGTGGCGAGCGCCTTATGGTTTCCCATCCTGTCTTTCGTCATTTTTCCCGGAAAAGCCTATTCGGCCTTTTCTCTAATGACCTTGCTATCGACCTCGGGACGGCCAACACGTTGGTTTATGTTCGGGATCGTGGCGTTATTCTGAATGAGCCATCGGTCGTTGCAATTAGAACAGGATCGATATCTCCCGATAACACAGTACTCGCTGTCGGCAAGGAAGCGAAAATGATGCTGGGCCGTACCCCGGGGAACATCCGGGCGATTCGCCCAATGAAAGATGGCGTGATTGCAGACTTTGGAATCACCGAAGTGATGTTGAAGTTCTTTATCCGTAGAGTTCAGGAGAACCGTTTTTTCTCCAACCCACGAATCGTCATTTCGGTTCCCGGCGGGTCGACCCAGGTCGAGCGACGAGCGATTCGTGAATCGGCCCGTAGTGCCGGAGCACGTGAGGTCTTCCTGATCGAGGAACCCATGGCGGTGGCGATCGGCGCGAGCCTGCCGGTAGCCGAACCCACGGGTTCGATGGTAGTTGACATTGGCGGTGGCACCACCGAAGTCGGTGTGATTTCTCTTGGTGGACGGGTGTATGCCACCTCGATTCGTGTCGCCGGCGACACGTTCGACGAAGCCATTATTAACTATGTCCGGCGACGCCATGGTCTGCTGATTGGTGAAGCGACAGCAGAACGGGTAAAGAAGGCGATCGGGACGGCTTGGATCGATTCTGAACCGCGGGAAATAGAAGTCAAGGGTCGAGATATCGCGGAGGGAATTTCCAGTTCTCTCGTGATTACCAGCGACGAAATCTATGAGGCCATCAGTGATGCATTGCAGCAGATTGTGCGTTCTATTCGGGAGGCCCTTGAAAATACACCGCCGGAATTGTCAGCAGACATCGGCGAACGGGGAATGGTGATCGCGGGAGGCGGCGCGATGATGCGCGACATGGACCGGCGACTGATGGAAGAAACAGGTTTGCCGGTCGTCATCGCCGATGATCCTTTGACCTGTGTCGCTCGTGGTTGCGGACGGGCGTTGGAAGAGATGGATATCCTCGGGGACGTATTTACCCACGAGTGAGATGACCCGTTCTGTTTCGGAGCGGTTCCCTTTTGGTGGAACCTTCCTGCGCAAATGTCGCCAGATCAGGAAAACCGAAACCCGTAGCAGATGAAGTCAAAACTTCTGGTTCTCCCAACGAGACTCCTGTTGTTGGGCATATTGTCCGCTGGGCTCATGTTCGCAGACAGCAGGACGGATAGCCTAAGGCAGGTTAGGTCATTTGTATCAGTAATTTCATTGCCGGTTCACGTTGTTGCATCTTCGCCGGCGTTGTTTTTCCGCTGGGTGGGCGGTGATCTGGAAGATTGGGGGCAACTTAGGAGAAAGTACGAGGACCTGCAGCACCAGCATCTGATCTTGCAGTCGCGCCTCCAGCAACTCGATGCGCTGCAATTCGAGAATGATCGGCTTCGAGATATCATTTCCTCGGCCGCGCGGATACCCGACGAGGGATTGTTCGGTAGGATTATCGAAGTCGGGCCCGATCTTTACGACCGCACGGTGCTGGTAAATCGTGGTACTGCGGATGGGGTCTATGTCGGGCAGCCGGTGCTCGGGCCGAATGGTGTGATCGGGCAGGTTATTCGGGCCGGTCTATTCCGAAGTACAGTGATGCTGATTACCGATCCGAGCCAGGGTATTCCTGTGCAGTTGATGCGAAATGGACTTCGAACCATTGTTTATGGCAGTGGCCAGGGCGATTTGTTAAGCGCTCCCTACCTGGGTCGCACAGCGGATGTACGCAAAGACGATATTTTCATCACATCCGGACTGGCCGGGCGGTTCCCTGCGGGGTATCCGGTTGGCAGAGTTATCAAGATTGAACGCGAT
>JAKUTH010000129.1 GCA_022448085.1 Pseudomonadales bacterium
TTCGAATACGAGATCGGTAAAGCGCGAATGCAAATTGCGTCGGTACGTGCGTTAGGCATCGATACCATGGCGAAAGCATGGAACCAATGCCAGTCGTCGGGTGCTATTGAGAGCCAAGGTATCGGCGAGATGATGGCTTGTGTGGCGTACGGAAGTGAACTTTGTGCCGAGGTGGTGTCGCACCTATTTCATTTCCTGGGTGCGTCGGCGATGTTCGAGGGCGGTGTTCTCGAGCGCTGTTTTCGCGATGTACATGGATCAGTCCAACATTTGGTTGCTAGCAACGAGGCGTATGATCGGCTCGGCAACGACACCTTGGGTTAATCGCGTGAGCTAAAGCGCGCTATCCGAAATCTGCGTATCCAGTCTACAGAGTGGTTAGCGTAAACGCTGCGGTGGAAAACATTGTCGCACCGAGTAGAACGCCGTAGACCGCAGTCAGGACAGTGAACTTAATCGATGTTTTAAACCACGACTGACCGTAATACCGCAGCAAAGACAGGTAGTGGTATCCAAAATATGCAATGACCAAACCGCTTTGCAACCAAGCCAAAGCAGCGGTCGGACTGTTTCCTTGTCTGCTAACGAACGCGATACAGGCCAAGGCGGTGAAGACAATGAAACCGACACTATGCAAGTGCATCGCGAAAACCAAATGTTCGATGTAGTAACGGCGGTTAACACCGAGGTAGAAAAGCTTCAGTACCAGCGCGTACAGCGGGAGGAAGACGAAAATTGCGATGGCGACGTTGTCGATCAACACGTCAAACGTTCTTTTCGGTGAGACCAACGCATCGACGACCAAAGGCAATAGAGCGCGTGAGACGTCCGAGTCGTTTAATTCGTCATCGGATTCGATGAGAATGGCCCACTGTAAAAGAACGAGTCGCCCGAAACTGCCTTTCCGTGCCTCAATCAAGGCAACTTTCGCCCGATACTCAGAATCAAGATAGCGGTTGAGAGGGCGGGTGTCGGTTTGGGCCGTGACGTCGGGAAGGTCAACGTCGATAGCCCTTGCCGATTCGGCACGCGATCCTGCGTCCAAGGCGAAGACAAAGAAGAAAAGTAAGCTAGTAAACAAATACAACCGCACGGCTGGGACGTATCGCGCGCGACGATTCAAGCTGAATTCCCGAGAAAGCTCCCCGGGTTTTAGGAGCAACAACTTTAGCGTATTCGCGAATCGCCCGTCGAAATGAAAACTTTCTTCGAGCACGTTGGCGAAAATAGACGGAAATGCTCGACGGTAATCGCGGGCATCTTGGCCACACTGTGTGCAATACGGTCCGACCTTCTCAGTGAAGCAATTCGGACAGACAGGGTTGGGTTCTATCGTTGTTTCCTCGCGCGTTACCTTGTCTGCAGGCGCATGATACGCGGTCGCTGAACTAGATACGGATTTCTAGGTGGCGGCGTTAACGCTGAATCAATTTGTTGCTGGGTTCTTCCGATAGAGATCTCGGACATAGGGTTTTGCCTTGCCCGCGTACGTTGGGTGTAGGGCTTTAATTCGGGTAGCTGTTGCTATGGGCCAGTCGGCGGGTATTTTCTGGATCTTCTTCACCATTTGTGCTTTGACCCGGTCGGGTAGCGAGGCGTAGTCCGGCTGAAACCATAACGTGATGACCGTCCTCCATTCCGAGGACTTGTTGGCGTGGGCGGCGTGCAGCAGACGCGCGTCCCCGATTACGACGTCACCCGCTCGGACGGGAACATCCACTTCATCCGGCCTCATTGAAAAGGCGAGTTGGTCGAGGTCCTCGGCGCGAGAGAGCATTCCCGAATGTGGATTACCGATGTGTTCGTGCAGCACGTTGTGGTGCCGATGTGAACCAGGAATGACGCGCAAACATCCGTTGGTAACGGATGTATTCGAAAGGTAATACATCAAGAACACTTGTTGTGGCGACGTGTCGTAGGCGCCGGGGTCCTGCCATGCGAACCAGTCGTAGTGCCAGAACAACGGGGGACTTTGGGGCGGCTTGCTGATGATATAGCCGTCAGTATAAGTGGGGCTCTCGAACCCCATCGAAGAAAGTCGATCGAGCGCAGGCGAACATGAAATGAGATCGGCAAATAGTGGGTGGTCCATGGCGCTCCGCATATCACCCTGGGCACGATGTGTTGTGCTCGGTCCGATGGAATCGCTTTGTTGAAGGCGCGCGACGACGTCGCACAGTTGTGCCAGGAAGGGACGAGTAAGAACGTCTTCAAAGACGCAATACCCTTCGTTAATCAAGCGCGACGATTGAATCGTTTCCGTATTCATGAACGTAACCTGCTAGAAAGCAGTTGCGTCTTACGCGTTCGTACTTTCATAAAAGCTGAGCAGCACTACCACAATGAGGACGACGGCCACGGCGATCAGCCACTTATTG
>JAKUTH010000013.1 GCA_022448085.1 Pseudomonadales bacterium
TTCCACCCAAAATAACCATAGACACAACATCACCAACGACGGCTTCTCGGGCTATCGAAGCCGGCGCTTCAATCGTTAATGACGTGAGTGGTCTCGCTGATCCCGCGATGATTGAGGTTCTTGCTGGTAGTCGATGCGATATCGTATTAATGCATAGTTTATCGGTGCCAGCCGATCCCACTAATGTGCTACCGCTTGAATGTGATCCGTTAGCTGCTCTATGCAGTTGGTTTGCCGAACATCTTGAAACACTCGGAAGAGCTGGCATAGCGCTCGAGCGCGTGATCATCGATCCGGGCATTGGTTTTGGCAAGACTGCGACGCAGTCACTAGAAATCATCGGTCGAGCACGAGAATTGATGGAACTCGACTGTCGGGTGATGTTTGGTCATAGTCGAAAGTCTTATCTTGAGTCGATGACGAGGGTCCCGCCAAACGAACGCGATCCAGAAACGTTAGCTGTGTCGGCGAGATTAGCGAGTCGTGGCGTCGACATACTGCGTGTCCACACACTCGACTCACACCGCCGCTTTTGGCGCGTATATCAGCGGACGGAGTGAGGCCTCGCTCACTGGTAACTGACGCCCATCCCAGCTCTAACATCGTTGTTGATCCCGTATTGAGGGATTGGGTAGCGCAACCCGTTGCGAGATAAGTGGTCAAGTCCGTCGATCACTTTGGGCAAGAAATGGGGTGGAATAGCCATCAGCAACTCATCTTCCATCACCCCTCCGTAACGTCTTTCCGCAAAACACGGGATCGAAAGGCTTGGTTCTCCCGTTGCTAGTGCGCGGCCCCAACTGTCGGCGCAGGCACTTTCGCCTACGCAACCCCACTCCAGTTTCTTGTAACCCGTCCACTGCAAGCCGTTAATGAACAAGATCATTTGCGCTGGTGTCGCGTAGATAAGACAGATATCGGGAGGAGATAGGCGGCCACTTGCGAGTGGGCTTACGGCCATGGCTTCGAAAGTGCCGTATGGAACAACGTCCATTGCATGCTGGTGTTTGGACGATTCTTCCTTCGTTTCGTACCAAACGCCAGCCATGTTGTTGCCGGACAACCACTCGTCGCTGCGGGGCGCGAGGCCAATGACCGCCTGACATTGAGCACCCACAAGGTCGTCGGCAGTTATACCGACGGTCCAACCGTTACGACATGCCTGTCCGACGATCTGATCCGTCGTGTGGATGTCCGAAGGTCGACGTATTCTCGGGATCGCTTCCATATCTGTTTTGTTTTCGAACATTTTCATACCGATGGGAGTGGTTCTCAGTCGAAGGAACCGATTCAGATCGGTGACAATCTGATTCCAGTCAACGTTCGTGTGATCCGTAGCGATAACGCTCATAGTCCTGGCTCCTCGATCAATCGATCATGATTCGTTGGAAATCCGGGGGTCGTTTTTCGACGAAGGAACTGACGCCTTCTTTAAAATCACCTCGGCCAAGGCTTTCGTCCATCCATTGGTTAGATTCAACCATCGCGGATCCCAACTCTTGGTTTAGATGCCTGTAAATTTGTTTCTTCATCATCATTAAGGACATGGGTGCTGATGACGCGGCGATTTGCTCGAGAAACTCGGTCGCTTCCTGAACGCACTCCCCAGGTTCACAGAGTCTGTTGGCGTAGCCTATACGGTACGCTTCGTCGCCTTCGAATTTTCGCGAGCTCCAGAGAAGATCCAAAGCGTGTGCAGGACCGATTATCCGAGGCAACATCCAGCTGGTGCCATGTTCTGCGATTAATCCTCGCTGCGCGAATGACGTTGTTAATCGCGCGGTTCGATCGACGAAACGGAGGTCACAAAAAGTCGCATAACTGAAACCTAGACCAGCACAGGCACCATTGATCGCAGCAATCAACGGTTTGCGTAATCCGAGAAAATAGGCGGTCGCGACTCTGAAATTGGGATCATCGTCTGGATTGCCCGGATCCGACGCAAGGTGCTCGTGGACGTTCCCGAGGCGCTCGCCCGCTTCGCTCATTGCACCCAGTGCGTTCATGTCGACGCCGGAGCAAAAACCACGACCGGCACCGGTAAGCACCGTGCCGATAACATCGGCGTTCTTTTCGGATTCCCCAAGCGCATGTCTGATTTCTGCCTGCGTCAGATCGGTCAAGGCATTCAATGTATCGGGTCGGTTCATCGTCAAAACTGCCACTGAACCGGTTATTTCGTAGAGAATTTCTTTGTATAGGCTCACGACTACCTCCAGGATTCGAGTCAAAGATCACGTCGAAAGAGTAACTTGATTCGAGTTAATGTCGAAACTATCGATTACTTGGTTTTGGTTCGAAACCGATTGCCGCCAGCCGAGTCAAACCGCGCAACGCCTAAAGTGCAAATTCCTTGGATAGAGTCGGATAGAAGTAGTAGCGCCAGTGCGATGCCGCTGCCCCAGCAAAAAGCCCAGTATGCTGGATCTTTTATAACGGCGTTCATTACGGCCCTGGGAAGCGGGCCGCTCGGGAAATCTCCGTTGATGAGGGCGAGATTGATGGCTTGATAACCTGGAACGCCGACCGCCTCGATGTAGCCGTCGGGTAGCGTAGCGTCCAACCGAGATTGTAATTCGGCCAGTGACATCGTTAGTGTGATTGTTGCAATAGCTCGAAGCGCAAGAGCACGTGATCAAAAGTCAGGTGGAAGTCCGCTCGTTAACAGAAGACGCACAAACGTGGTGGGGCGGTTGACCGCCCCTGCAAGAGTCTGATTCCATTACCAGACCAAGCATTTTGGGCATTGGGGAAGGGTATGCAAATTGCCGGGTCGAAATCGCGGCCTGGCGCACGTGTTGGCCTGTTCGAGTCATCGATCGGCGAAGGTGCAATTCGCGAACACAGTTGAATATGATATAGAGCCGCACGTGGAGCACGGCGGTCAAAATGATACGAGGGGAAATAAGATGCCGATGATTCTCAATGAAGAACAAAACCAACTTAAAGACATGGCAAAGTCCTTCTGTACGGATAAGGCGCCGATTGATCAACTCCGTCGGCTTCGGGACGAAGACAATGCGGACGGTTTTGATCGAGAAACATGGTCGGCGATGACCGAACTCGGATTTGCAGGAGCACCCTTCCCCGAGGAGCACGGTGGGATTGGCTTCGGATACAAGGGACTCGGGGTCATCACGGAAGAAACAGGACGAACCCTGTCGGCGAGCCCGCTCTTTGCCAGCGTGTGGCTCGGTGGTACGGCGGTGAACATTGGTGGTTCGGTTGATCAGAAAACTGAGATTCTTCCAAAAGTTGTGGCGGGTGAACTTCTACTCGCCCTGGCTTTGGAGGAGTCGCATCGACATGATCCTTATGGGATTGCTACTTCAGCATCGGCGTCGGGTGATGGCTATACGATTTCGGGGTCCAAGAAATTTGTATTGGACGGGCATGTCGCGGATCAGTTGATCGTCGTGGCGAGAACGGCGGGTTCGCCGGGCGAACGTGAGGGGTTGACGCTTTTTCTCGTCGATCGAGAAGCCGAAGGAGTGTCAGTGACACGGACGAGGATGGTTGACAGCCGTAATGCAGCCAATATCGATTTCAACAACGTGGCAGTCGCGAGTGAAGCCCGAATCGGTGACGAAGGTAAAGGTGCGGATATTCTTGATCCGACGTTAGATATTGGACGGATTGGGATCGCCGCGGAAATGCTGGGCAGTACTCAGGAATGCTTCGAACGAACCATTCAGTACCTGAAGGATCGAGAGCAATTTGGTGTTCCCATTGGCTCCTTTCAGGCGCTCAAACATCGGGCAGCCAACATGTTCTGCGAGGTTGAGCTCTCGAAGTCGGTTGTTTTGGAAGCGTTGACCGCGTTGGACGAAGAGCGAGACGCGAGTGAAATCGCGAAGCTAGCAAGCCTGACAAAGGCTAAAGTCGGTGAGACTTTTCACACCGTGTCGCGAGAAGGTATTCAGATGCACGGTGGCATTGGAATGACAGATGAATTCGATATTGGCTTTTTCATCAAGCGCGCCGCGGTGACGGAGCAGACATTGGGCGACGTGAATTTTCACCGCAATCGTTACGGGGATCTTGAAGGATACTAGACCAATTTCGTGAGATCACGAGACTGATAAGCCGTTCAGTCTTTCTTGTTGAACTCCGGGTCGCGTTTCGCAATGAATGCACTCACCGCTTCGGCATGATCGGGAAGACGGCGCGCGATTTGATCACGGAGACTCTCGCGCTCCATGACCGCTTCGAGGTCACGGTCCATGGGGTTCTTGCGTAATAGTTCCTTGATCATCATCACCGCGGGCGTTGAATTATTGGCAATTTCGGTAGCCTTCGCGAGCGCAGTATTGAAAAGTTCGTCTGGTTCCGTCACTGCGCTTACAAGCCCCATGTTGGCGGCTTCGTCCGCCGGAACCATTCTGCCCGTCAGGCACATGTCGGTGGCGTTGCCTAGGCCCACGAGCTCCGCGAGAAGACGGGTTGATCCAAGTTCAGGCATTAAACCCATCTTGATAAACCGAATACTTAGTAGCGCGCTGGTTGACGCGATGCGAATGTCGAAAGGGAGGATCATTGTGAGCCCGACACCCACCGCATAGCCGTTGATTGCGGCCACCGTCGGTTTTGATTCACGAATAAAGTCAGGGAAACTGTAACCACCCCGACCAAGTTGTTCGCCCTGGCCGTCCCGGTTCGTTTCGACCCGTTCTGAGAACACGCCAATGTCTGCCCCTGCGCAGAACGCTCGACCTTCTCCCGTTACCAGAATCGCACCGATACCGGAGTCGTTGTTCCAGACGTTAATCTGATCCTGGATCTCGGCTGCCATTTGACTTGTCCACGCATTGAGTTTTTCGGGACGATTGAGACGGAGCACGCCAACTCGATCCACGATTTCTGTAACTATTTGTTCGTACGCCATCTCACGGTCCTCACTTGTTCGTTGCAGAGTTTAATTTCCCAGATTTTGCTGGATGGCTGCAAGCGTGATTTCTGTAATTCTGTCATCAGCTCCGACGGATACCAATCTGGCCACCCGCCTGCAGTGGTCTGGGAAGTGTTTTGTGCGATCGCATTAGCTCGTTGAGTTGCTGTTGCACCGTCTTGGGTAGCGGCGTGGTACGACGCTGATTCATGTCGACGTGAAGAGCGAGTTGTTCGGAGGTCGCGGCAAGATAATCGTCATCGTCATGGTACATGTGTTGAAAGAAGTGCAGACGTTTTTCATCGCAGTCCATGAGCTGAAACGTCACCCGTACGGGATCCCCAGCGACCAATTCCTGGAGATAGTTAACTTGAACTTCGCGGGAGAAACATGAGCCGCCCGATGCTTCGACGTACTCGACGCCGATGTTGAGGTGGTCGTAAACGAAGTCCAGGCACCGATCGAAAATGAGCAGGTAATAGGCCATATTCATGTGGCCGTTGTAGTCGATCCATACGTTTTCAACTTGCATGGTTGGGCAGACGATGGGTACGTCGAGTAATGGATCTACCATCGCGTTCTGTGCAGTTAGTGTCCGGAAAAACGCCGGTGAGATTATCACACCGCGCGGTCAGACTCCGCACTCGTCGGGCGTGGCGGTTGCGCGCATGGACCCGCGTGATGGTGAAAAAGTTTGATTATCCCGCGTTCTTCAACAAACCCGTTGGTCGCAACCATAATGCTGTCAGATAATTCCTCGTAGCAGGTTACAAGGACAATGTCGCCGACCACAAGCGCGCTGGCGTTATAAAAGTCCATTCCTGGTTGACCGGGATTCTCAAGGATCCGTTTCCAACTCTCCACGACATCTTTGCGTTCGGTAAGAGCTGGCCAGCCGGGATGGATGCAGAGGGTCGGATGCTCAGTCGCCCACAGTCGATCCATTGCTTCGAAATTCTTGCTCGTGAACGTGAGATAGAAGGTGTCGTTTGCGAAGAGAGCCTCTTCGGTTTTCACGATGTGATGAGGCGTGTGGCGTAGGCCACCGTCCCATTGGTGAGTTGATGCCGGCGTTGGAAATTTTCTCGCGCTTCCGGCGCGGGATTTCTCGATGTTTGCCAGGAATTGAGATTGTCGTACCAGGTAACGAGAAGCATCCGACCATGTTCTTGGGAGCGGTCTGTTTGACAAAAAAGCCCTTGCGGTTCGGCTGAGTATGCGTCGACATGCTCAAAACTCTGCCAAGCGACCCGGGAAAGGTCGGCGATTTCCTCGACATCCTTATGAGCAACATCAAAGAACCGAAATACGTAGAGTCCTTCCCGCGAGACGGGTTGTTCGGTGACCGGTCGAACGGTAGCTTCCAGTTGGAGAGACTCACAATGTACAACGCTATCGAGGGCCAATAAATTGGTATGGACGTTTTCTGTTGCGCCGACACTGACGACGACCAGCTCATTGGATGCGAGGCCAAATAATCCGTGAAATGCGCCCCAAAGTGATGCGGGCTGAAGTGAAGCGTTTGAATTATTTGAGATTTCGGTGTGGGCTGCGTTGAAATTTCGGTCGCTCGCGCGAACGCGTGAGATGGCGAAGCTCATGTTGAGGGGCTCTACGTTGTTTTCGATAGGTATCGTACCCCGTCAAAGCGAAGGATTGGGGAAGTCCCCGCTCCAGCTGGTTCTTCGGACGAAGGGGCTAATTGGCCGGTCGAGGCGCACTAATTGCTTGAAGGGGTTTTGTAATTCAAGACGAACCATCATATTGGAAACGTCGGGGCGTCCCGGTTGGATATCGAAGGTATACGGAACGCCAGATCCAGCTGCAACAGCGGGGTGAATAACCGACGTTAGGCAAAGACAATGCTCGCCGTCCTTGAAACGAACCAAAACGATGCGATGGCACCGATCCCGTAGACGGGCGCTTGCCATACAATTCGTGGGGTTGGGCTGAACCAACGCGCCGTCGCATGTGCGACCACCAACGCTGCACCGACCACCAACAGCTGCCCGAGCTCCACACCAAGATTGAATAGGAGTAGCGCGAGCAAGAGGTTTTCGCGCGGCAGCCCGATATCGTTGAGCGCTCCGGCAAAGCCGAAGCCGTGCAATAGGCCAAAAATGAACGCGATCAACCAGGTGCGCCGCGCTACCAGGGTGTCGGTGGTACCGCGGAGTTTTTCGGTTGCTAAAAACAGAATGGAGAGGGCAATGACGGCCTCGATCGGCGCTTGGGGGATGCGGACGAGCCCGATTGCCGAGATCCCGAGCGTCAGACTATGAGCCACGGTAAAGGCGGTGATGGTTTTAACCAGCGGGCCAATTCGATCCAAGAAAAACATCAGTCCAATTACGAAGAGCACGTGATCAATACCGAACAAGAGATGTTCGATACCGAGCTGCAAGTAGCTTGCTAACGGTGCAGATCGGCCGGCGCCGAGTTTCGTGGTTGGTGATTCCGGGCGCAGCAGAGTCGTCGTGACGCCGTTGCCAAGTTGCGCGCGAACTAGGACGTCGGTGAGTGTTTTCGTTAGACCGGAGACTCCGACTATCCGCCCCTCCAGCGACGACGCGCATTGAAGTTCAATACGTTCGATAAGAGCTTCTGTTCCCAATGCTTCAATTCGTGAAGATGAGCGGGCACAGTCGCTTGGGAAGTCGGGTCGCAATGACAAAGGCCGCCCATTAAGTAAAGGTTGTTTCCAGATCACCGAATACTCGTTCTCGCCGGCAGCATTTATTTCGAGGTACGCGGGTCGTACTTCGTGTGCCAGGATCGATCCGGAGCAGATGCAAAACGCGATCAGGATGAGACGATTCATCGTTCGATTCGAATACGGTAGTTTTCGCGCATGGCGTGTAACTCCGTCGCGTTTGCCTCGGTACGGCGTTCGAGGTTGAAATCGTTTCGGACTCTGTCGACGGCCTCGTCGAACGTGGATTCGCGCGAAGCGTAACGCTGCGTGAGCTTCACTAGATGCTGGCCATAGCCGGATACGACGGGTCCCTGCCAGGTTCCGATCGAAAGCGACGACAGTGAAGTCATAAAACGTGATCCAAAATCACGACGGATTTCCGTAGGAGTTGCTTGGGTATAGGTACGTCGCAACATGAAGCTATCGCCGAGTTGGCGCCAGTTTCCGTCATCGATTGACTCAAGCAGATTTATCGCATCCTGAGCAGCGGTATCTCGACGTTCGGGGCTGAAAAATACGTGAGAAAAGGTCAATCGTTCGGCCACTTGGTAGCGTTCCTGATGACGATCGAAATAACTGCGCAATGTCGTATCGCTTGGCGGTTCAAGTAACGCGCGATCTTCCACGACGAACTGCAGTTTTTGCGCGAGGCGCCGACGAATAATAACGTCGTCGTGTTCCAGTCCGAGTTTGCGTGCCTCGCGGACGAACATTTCTTCGCGGACGTGGCCGTCGATTAAGCCTTCGAGTTCGGCGGGCGTGGGCTCGGAGCCCATCTGCGATAGCCATTGATCGTGTAGTCGCTGAATATCATTTTTGCTGACGACGATATTCCGGTCGGTCGACCCTCGTTGACGCAGTGAATCAACAGCGAACAACAGGACGCCAACAACGATAAACACAAACAGTGGGTCGCGGACGAAACGCATGGTTGTTAGTAAGCCTTAATTCATCTCAAAACCACCGGCCACGTTGAGCGAGATGCCCGTTACGTTTGGGGCGGTTGCTAGGTACACGGCTGCCTGACCCATGTCGGCGGCGGTTTGCGGTCGACCGAGAGGTATCATATCGGCCATGCGATTGTCGAAGGCCGCTGCGCCCTGATTGGCCATGAGGTGGTCAAGCCACATCGCGGTTCCCACCACACCCGGACAAATCGCGTTGACGCGAATGCCGAAGGGAGCGAACTCCTGAGCCATCGATTGCGTTAATCCCACAGCCGCAAATTTAGAAGCACAATACGCGGCGAGATTTGCTGAGCCTCGTTTACCCGCGATAGACGCGGTGCTCACGATCGCCGCATCGGATGATGCTTTTAGCTGCGGTAATGCTGTTTTCGACATGAGAAAAATCCCTTTGACGTTGACGGCGAAGATCCGATCCCACGTGGCTTCACTGAAACTTTCGATTGGACCACTATCGACAACGCCAGCGTTGTTTACGAGCACATCGATTTGTCCGAAAGTGTCTAATGTCTTTTGGATCGCTCGTTGACACGAAGTCACTTGGGTCACGTCGAGGTCCACGCTGTCCACTTCTCCAAGAGGCGCAAGGTCATCGAGGGTTTCTTTCAAGGCGTGATCGCTGCCCAAATCGTAGTTCCAATCAGGGCTTGTATCCAAATCAGCGATCATGACTCGGTGCCCGGCACGTAGAAATGCGTCCGCGATCCCTTTACCGATTCCGCGAGCCGCTCCCGTCACAAGGACTGTTCGTTTCGACATCGTCAATTCTCCCAACCAACCAATAACGTATTCATGCATCCACAGGGCTCAGGCGCAAGGTAAAGAACCGTGGTGTATTTTGGTTACAGAACCTGCATCGCCGCGACTACAGTTGTGCTCTCCGTCTTGTTGTCACTTCGATGGGTATAACTTAGCTCGACTCAAGAGCGTATATGAGGAATTGAGATGGTGTCAGCCGAGGAACATGCGAAGCGTTTTATTGAAGTCGATGGACGGCGTATGGCGTACGTCGAAATGGGTGAGGGGTCGCCCATCGTCTTTCAACACGGGAATCCGACGTCGAGTTATCTGTGGCGTAATGTGATGCCGATGTTGGCACACCGAGGTCGATGTGTTGCGCTGGATCTCATCGGTATGGGTGATTCTGACAAGCTTATTGATCCAGGTCCCGGCTCATATACCTACGCCGAGCAACGGCAATATTTCGACAAGGCACTGGCGGCGCTAGGCGTGGGCGATGACGTGGTACTGATTGTCCATGATTGGGGGTCGGCGCTTGGGTTTGACTGGGCGCAACGCCATCCGCAATCCGTCCGGGGAATATGTTACATGGAGGCAATTGTCCGCCCGCTTGCATGGGACGAATTTCCAGACAGATCACGGGGCATTTTCCAAGGGTTTCGTTCAGAAGCGGGTGAAGGGATGGTGTTGGAGAACAATCTCTTTGTAGAGCGGGTGTTGCCGGGATCGGTATTAAGAGAGCTTTCTGAGGAAGAGATGTCGGTGTATCGGCGTCCCTTCACCGAGCCGGGCGAGGGCCGTCGACCGACTCTCACCTGGCCGCGGCAGATTCCGATTGAAGGCGAGCCAGCAGACGTCACGGACATCGTTGAAACGTACGCCGAGTGGCTCGAGAAGTCGCAAATTCCGAAATTATTTATCAATGCCGAACCTGGGGCGCTGCTGACTGGAGCGCAGCGAGAATTTTGTCGACGTTGGCCGAATCAGCACGAAGTCACCGTTCGTGGCAGTCATTTCATCCAGGAAGATTCGCCGACGGAAATTGGTACAGCGATCAACGCCTGGCTCGAAAGTTTGTAGGCAGTTTTGTTGGTTTAGACTACGAGTACATTGCCGTTTGAACGTCCGGCTTCAAGCCGATCGTCGGACGTAGGGTCGGGAGCAACCCTGACCAACGTTTTCCCAAAGTTCTTGCCCTTCAACATAGCCTCGAATGCCTCGGGCGCGTTTTCGAGGCCGACCCATAGGTCTTCCCGATAACGCACTAAGCCATCTTGAATCCAGGCCGACATAGCTTCGAGGAAAGCGGCTTGGTGCTGGTCGACAAAATTCCGGACGAAGAGAGGATGGACGGTCACATTTTGCTTCTGAAAGAACGGCGCACCTGTTGCGTGCCACCGTTCGGACGCACGTTCCGGCTGGGCGTCACCGTATTGGGAGATCATGCCGCACAGGGTAATGCGCGACCCCGAATTCAGCAGGGGTAGTACGCCTTCGTAAACACTGCCGCCGACATTTTCGAAGTACGCGTCAATGCCGTCGGGACACGCCTTCCGAAGATCTTCGGTATAAACCGGAGAAAGGTGGGAAACACATGCATCAAAACCCAGCTCTTCGGTAACGAATTGGCACTTGGATTCACGACCCGCGATACCGACCACGCGACAGCCCATGATTCGGGCGATCTGGCCGGCGGCTTGCCCAACGCCACCGGACGCAGCTGAAACCACGACCGTTTCCCCTGGTCTCGGCCGGCATTGTAAATAGATTCCTGAATACGCGGTCAGACCGAGCATGCCCAGAATACCTACAGCGGTAGATATCGGCGCCGCGTTAGCATCCAGAATTCGGGGGAACATGTATCCGAATACGTTTATTTCTGCCCCAACCAGTCCAAATTGTTGCCAGCCGTTGGTATTGAAGACGATGTCGCCCTCGCCGTATTCACCTGAGCGGCTGGCGATCACCTCGGAGACGGTGCGGCCATGACATACATCCCCCGGGGTCTCTGCGCCACTGCGGCGGCGTCCCCACTGGTACGGATCCATCGAGAGGTAGAGGGTCCGCGTCAGCGCTTGCCCGCGGTGAGGAACGTACTGCTCTTGCGTGACCCATTTAAAGTCGCCGTTTGTGGGCCAGCCCCCGAGGGGCTTGCGTCCTAGCAACCATGCCTCGTTTTTCGAATCCAGATGCATTGATGTGTCCCCGTTTCGGTTGGGCACAACCAATTAAAGTTCGCCGCAGGGGCTGATTATGCGCGTCTGGTTTTACGATCTGTTACCTTGTTCGATCGAACTGGAGAGGTCGTTATGCTGGAGCGCTTCAAAGTACCCGACGATATTGCTGTTCGGGTGGATCAAGCCGTCATGCGCCAAGCGGTCGAAGATATTTTCAAAGCGTTTGATATGCCGGAGGCGGAAGCCGAGGCCTCGGCCGACGTCTTGCTGTATGCCGATATACGAGGTATTGATTCCCACGGCGTTTCCAACATGATGCGAGCATACGTCGCGGGCTTTCGCGCCGCACAAATTAATCCAACGCCCTTGGCTCGTCGCGAACGCGATACCTTGGGTGCGATTTCATACGACTGCGACAACGGACTGGGAATAGCACAAAGTCGGGTGTTTATGGAGGAAGCCTGCGAACGGGCCAAAGACACCGGAGTCGCGGTGGTTACGGCGTACAACGGACAACATTACGGCCCGTCAGCGTACTACGCACACCTGGCGTTGGCCCACGACATGATTGGGATCTCCATGACCACGGGCGGTTTATTGGTCACGCCAACGCAGGGTGCGGAGCGACTTTTGGGCCTTAATCCGATAGGAATCGCGGCGCCTTCCGACGCGGAAGTACCGTTTATATTCGATGCCTCCATGAGTTCGGTTGCTGCGAACAAAATTCAATTGTTGCGACGGGTCGATGGCAACGTTGCGCCGGGATGGATTAGCGATGCTGAAGGTGCCCCCGTGATGGAAGAGTCCCCCGTACTCGAAGGGTTCATGATGCTTCCACTCGGTGGTACCCGTGAGATCGGCTCCCATAAAGGTTTTGGGTTGGCGATGTTGGTCGAAATTCTCTGTGGCGTCTTGACAGGCACAGGCGGCGGACCGTTTCGACGGCAAGGTACGGCGCACTATTTTATGGCCTACGACGTCGGTGCGTTCTGCGACGTCGCGACTTTTAAAAAAGACATGGACGACTACTTACGAGCATTACTCGACTGCAAGCCTGCGCCTGGTGAGTCACGCGTGGTCTATCCCGGCATCCCCGAGCACGAAGCGGAGCTTGAGCGCCGCGCCGAAGGTATTCCATACCATCCCGAAGTCATTGAGTGGTTCAAGAAAACCATGGCCGATCTTGGCGTAACCGATGATTTACCCTAGCGATCATTAACCATGGGATGGTCTGTCAACCGCCCGACCGGTCTGACCTTTCATCGGCACGGACTTTCAACCAAAGGTTATACGTTACTGACCCCTCACGGCGATGCGGCTACGTACCTTATCGATATTGATGGACGCATAGTCCATCGCTGGGTCTTTAGCCATATCAAGCCTGGCTACGGGCGCTTGCTCGAAAACGGCAATCTGCTGATGACCGGTTCGGACATCAACACGCCCAAACCGCCGAAAGATGAACCGACGAAAGCACCGCCTCCGCTTGAACACCACGTCACCCGCTTGGGTGGCTACCACACGACGCTGGTTGAGGTTGACTGGGATGGCAACGTCGTTTGGGAGTACATCAACAAATTTCAACACCACGACTTTTTTCGATTCGCGAATGGCAACACGATGGTTCCCGTGTGGGTGGAATTGCCTGAAGAATTCCATCGCGGAGTCCGAGGTGGGCGAAAAATGCCTAGGGAGCGGCTGCCGCGGCTGCTTGGGGACGATTTAGTTGAAATTGATCAGGATCAAAATGAGGTGCGCCGAATACAAACCTGGAAACTGCTTGATCCTGTCCGAGATCCTATTTTCGCTACGGTCCGACGATGGGAATGGACGCACATTAACTCGATTGATGTGAACCTAGAAGGTGACATCGTATTCTCTGCGCGCCACAACGATCGAGTCTGCGTGATCGACAGCAAATCGGAAGAAATTAGCTTCAAGTACACTGAAACGCATGGTCAGCACCATGCGACATGGGTCAAGGATGGCAATATTCAGGTGTTCGATAACGGTGACTCCAGTTCGCGCATTATCGAAATTGACCCAAGTAAGTCGGAGGTCGTATGGGATTACCACGGGATCCCGTCCGATCAATTCTTCAGCGGACATATCTCTGGAGCGACCCGCCTAGGATCAGGAAACGTTTTGGTTTGTGAGGGCACCAGCGGGCGATTGTTTGAAGTGAATCGTGCGCATGAGGTTGTTTGGGAGTGGATCAACCCATTTCTAAACAACAACTCACGAGGAGAGGCCACCGTCAGCATCTATCGAGCGCATCGGTATCCTGTCGATCACCCGGCCTTGGTCGATAAAGACCTCGACCCTAACCGGCTCCGTAATTTAAACCAACTGAACGGTTTGACGTAGATCAGTACCACGAAGAATCCCCGACCGATCAGCGTACAACGGTCGGTTTGTTCACTAATACGACTCCGAGGACTATTAGGCCAAGAGCAATGACTGCACTAGGGTGAACGCTTTCTCCCAATATTTGATGAATCAAAAACAGTGAAATAAATGGCGAGAGAAAAATGAGCTGACTAATCTTTGCGACTTGTCGAGTACGAGATAGCGCTTGCTGCCATAGAAGAAAGGTCACCCCCATTTCGAAGAGACCAACCCAAACTCCAACCGACAGCGTTCGAGGGGTCAAGGGCGGGAAGCCATCGGTGGACCAACAAAGTAACCCAATGATTGGTGTGGCGACCGCAAACCCGATGAGCATGAGTGATGCGGGGTGACATTCGAGCCGGATGGTGGCGAGCCAGTACAGTGACCACAACAACGTGCTAAGGAGCGCGAGCGTGATACCTCCCATGTCGAACGTGTCAAATCCGACACTCGCGCCCCGGGTCACGAGAATAACCACACCAACGTAGCTAACGCCGATTCCGATCAACGCCTTTGACGATAGCCGCTGCTTGAGTATAGGGATGGCGAGAATGGCTAGCGTTATTGCCCACGTGTAGTTCAGCGGTTGCGCTATCTGCGCGGGTAGCCTGTCGTACGCTTCGAACAGAATCAAGTAATACGCCAGTGGGTTCACTAATCCCAACAGCCCGGCTCGAAAGTAGACGGATCTCGTGATTGGCGTCGGTGCGATAACGAGTTTCGAGACGGTGAAGAACGCTAAGGAAAATACGCTGCCAAGCCATAACATTTGAATAGGTGTAAGGAATGCGAGACCGAGTTTGAAAACAGTTGCCACGGTGGACCACAAAGCAACCGCGGCCAAGCCGAAAAGAATTGCTTGTGTTTCTCTGGAACGCACCACTTCGTCACATTATCTGAATTTGGTCGAGCATCCCATCTGCTTGATGGCTGGCGTTGTGGCGCGAGGGGATCTTCGAATCGGTGCGTCGCTTTTGGTTGAACGGAGGCGCCGAACACCGCACACTTAATTTGGTCAACTCAGATTTGATAGGAAGTGATATGGCGATTGAGGAAGGGGATAAGCTCCCCGAAGCAACGATGCATACAATGCGAGATGGAAGACCGACGCCGGTCACGACGGCCGAATTGTTTGACGGCAAGAAGGTGGTCGTTTTTGCGGTTCCGGGCGCGTTTACTCCGACGTGTTCACAGTCACACCTCCCGGGATACGTGGTCAATGCGGATGCGATTCGGTCGAAGGGCATTGATGACATCGTCTGTATCGCCGTCAACGATGCCTTCGTCATGGGGGCGTGGGGTGACGATCGGAACGCCGAAGCCATCACCATGGTAGGCGACGGCAACGGGGATTTTACTAAAGCTCTTGGTCTTGAGATGGATGGCAGTGGCTTTGGTCTTGGGACCCGATCCCAGCGCTACGCCATGGTCGTTGACGACGGTGTTGTCTCGAATTTATCCGTCGAGGACCCCGGTCAATTTGAAGTCAGTAAAGCGGAGGCGATCCTCGAGGCCCTTTAATTCTGGCGATCGTGTTGAAGCCATGACGAGATTGCGCCGATGTAAACCTGCTGGTTGTGGATGGAAAAATAGACGTGAACAGGAGCGTGCATTGTGTATGTAGTCCGTGTGTATACGGGAGACGATGGCGAGTCGCATTTTGAAGATGTAGCGATTGGTCTCGAAGGTCGAGGCTTGGGCGGTCGAATTTCGAGGTTAATTCGGGGTAGCGGGGTCATGTTTCGGGAAGTCGATGCGACCTACGATCTTGATTTCCACAACGCGCCGCGGCGCCAGTTTGTCGTGAATCTTACCGGATCGGTGGATATCACGGTTGGGGATGGCACCATACGGCGACTCGGCCCGGGCGAGATTCTGCTCGCCGAGGACACGTCAGGGCGAGGTCACAAGAGTGCGGCGGTGGATGGCAAGTCGAGAACGTGTCTCTTTATTCCCGTCGACGACGACGCTGAGATCGGAATATAAGCATTGTCGGGTGTGAATTGAGTCATCTAAATGGCTGGTGTACCGGCGAGGTCATCGCCAAGGCGCATGGCGTCTTGTAGAGAACCAAGCCGCCGAACCCAAGGTGTCAAGTCGTTGAGGGCAGAGGGCATATTGGCGGCGGCTATGCGTGCAGCGCTTTCATCCGAGTAAATACCAAGCAGCAACACGAAAAATAGTTGGTCGCCGTAGGCAATCCGCGTAGCGGATAGGCCCGGAATGTTCTTATCGCCTACGAATTTTTCTAGGGCCTCCTTGTTGGAGACAGCAAACAACTGCACAGCAAAATAGTCGGGTGGTAGGTCGATGAGATTCACCGCATGGCCCGGTTTAAGTGCGAGGCGTCGGTAAAGTGGGGGTCCGATGTCAAGGTTGGGAGAGCGGGTAGCTACGGTGTCACTGCTATCTACCACTTCTGGTTCGTGCGTTTTTGGCAGTGTCTGATCTGGCTTAGGTGGCAGCGATCTCGATAGCCGTTTCTTTTTGCCATCTGGGATGTAGTCTTTGACGCACTCCCAGGTCTGATTTTCGACCCCCATGTCGCAAAACCAGTTGTCTTTGGGAGTAACGGGCACCGGAGTCTCAACCATGGGGTTGGTGGAGCCACAGCCCCCGAGCAATAGAAACGTAATCACACAGGCCGTGGACCATCGCCAGATCATGGCGGACGACTGTGCCCATTCGTTTATGATCTGTCAAAAAGTAGGAGCCGTTCGATGCCGATGAATTCTTCGACCGTGGGAAAGTCGACTAAGCGTTTTCGTCAAGTTGCAGAAAAACGCTGGTTGATGTCCTACGCGGCGGGCATTGGAGAGATATCCGCGAACTACTACGACACGACGAAGGAACTTACTGTGCATCCGGTGTTTTCTGTGTGCCCCGAATGGCCGGTTGTCCTCGATGCGCAACGGGTCGAGGGCTCAGAAAGCATGACGACGGAAGAAGCGCGTTCTGGAGTGCATGCTTCACACGACGTCCTTATTCATCGCCCGATCCGTCCAAACGAATCCCTCTACACGTGCGCCACAATTACTTCGGTGGAGCAGCGCAAAGCGGGGGCATTTCAGATGATGCGGCTCGAAACCAGGGATGAAGAATCGAATCTGATCGTATCCACCCACCAGGGTGGCCTCTCTCGTGGGGTGAACGTTGTTGGCGGGGATAAGGCGATCGAGAGTGCACCGTTGCTACCCGAAATCCCGTCAGGCGCCCAAGCCGGTCGGCAGTTCACGATCCCTGTAAGCACGTATGCGGCGCATGTATACACGGAATGCGCGCGGATCTATAACCCGATCCATACGGATCGAGACGTCGCGCGGGCTGCGGGTCTGCCCGACATCATTCTTCACGGTACAGCGACGTTAGCGCTCGCTATCTCTTGCCTCGTCAACAACTTGCTCGATGGTAATGCCCACCGGGTTAAGCGATACGCGTGTCGATTCAGTGCCATGGTTTTGATGCCGAGCACCATTACCCTGGAAGTCAACGGGTTAGCAGACAGTCATGTCTGGTTTACCGCCTATAACATGGCAGGTGAACCGGCGATCCGGGACGGCTATATGGAGGTGCGTTAGCGCCGCTCCAGAGCTCCGCAATCCGTAAAGTTATTGCGTGAGTGCGAGTTGACAGCCTTTCGTGATTGGTCATGATACGGGTCGGGTGGAAGGATAGATTTATGTTAGCGACGTTGGACGACTTCGATCGCGCCCCGCGCATCCTAAGGCTCAACTTGGCGGGGCAGCCCGTTGATTGGGTTAGCTGGCAGGACGCCGTATGTCTATATGCACGCCGATTGGTCATATGGACACATGGAGAGTCCATATTGAGGATTCGTGGTGGACACTCCCGTCGAGACGGCAGCCAGACATCGCTGGAAGTACACAGCATTATCGCGTGCAACGGCCGCGTCGTTTCACTGGATCGAAGCGGTCCGCCACTGACGAATAAAGCCCTTTTTGCTCGTGATCACAACTTGTGTTTGTACTGTGGCGGGTCGTTCCCCGATTTGAAACTCACGCGAGACCACGTCGTGCCTAAATCTCGGGGTGGTGATGATCGTTGGGATAATGTGTTGGCTGCGTGCAAACGTTGCAATCACTTCAAAGGTAGCCGGTTACCGCACGAATGCGGGATGGAAATACTAGCCTTACCCTATGTCCCCAATGTCGCCGAGTATCTAGCGTTGACCAACAGCGGCCGAATTCTTGGAGACCAAATGTCGTTTCTCGAAGCCCAATTCGGTCGCCACAGCAAGTTGAGGGCGCACTTGGCGTAGTGCTATAGGGAAAAACTGCGACGACTGGGCGTGGTTCAAATGGATTACGGTGTCAATGCTCGGTCGGCCAACACCTGGGCGACGCAGCAGGTCACGCGTTTTCCCGTCTCTAGGTGGAGAAATTCATTCGGCCCATGGGCGTTCGAATGCGGGCCGAGAACTCCAGTTACAAAGAAATGACAAGCGGGGAATCGGTCTCCCAACATTTTCATAAATGGGATAGTCCCGCCCGTTCCCATGGTCATCATAGGGGCTCCAAAAAAAGTTTCGGAACTCTGTTCGAGCGAGGTTAATAGGCTTGGGGACAGACTTTTAGCGTGCCAACCTGTTTGCGGACTATCGAGGCTGAAAGACACAGTGGCGCCTTGTGGTGGATCTTTTTCGAACGTTGATTTGACTCGATTCGCCGCTTCGTCAGCGTCGAGCGATGGAGGGAGACGGAAAACAAGTTTTGCCGCGGTTGAGGGTCGCAACGTATTGCCAGCGTCTGAGGGGTCTGGAGCGCCCGCGAGGCCCACCACCGCCATGCTACTTCCCCAGGTATTTGCTATGACCAATTCGCTTGACGAGGTTGCTGTCGGCCGGGTACTGCCCGACCACGGGAAACGATCGAGCACGGTGGGTCCGAGGGTCGACGCGACTTGGTCAGCCTGTGCGCGAACGTCGGCAGTAATGGGGACCTGTAGAAAGTTCAGTAGTTCGCCTGAGACCGCATTCTCGACTCGGTCGAGTAACTGGCGGAGCAACCGAAAGCTGGACGGCACGATTCCTCCTGCCGCGCCCGAATGTACCCCTTCGGAAAGTACTTCAACGTTGAGTGTTCCACTCAACGTCCCGCGTAACGACGTCGTCAACCAAAGTTGATCGTAATTTCCACATTCCGCGTCCAAACAGATTACCAGGTCGGGTTCGCCGATTTTGTCGCTTAAATGGTCAATATAGCTGGGAAGATCATAACTACCGCTTTCTTCACAGCTCTCAATGAGTATCAGACATCGCGGGTGAGGAAGGTTCTGCGCTTGCAGCGCACTAATCGCGGCAAGGCTAGCGAAGATCGCATAGCCATCGTCGGCACCTCCGCGTCCGTACAGTCGGCCATCTTTTTCGATTGGAGTCCATGGACCAAGCCCGTCCGTCCAACCTTTGAATTCGGGCTGTTTGTCGAAGTGCCCGTACATCAAGACGTTCCCGCGCTCGCCCGGTATATCGATGAGGATGACGGGTGTGCGTCCCTCGAGTCGAACCACGCGGTGCGTTAATCCGGTGATGCCTGTTTGAGCGACCCATTTAACGAGCAGATTGGCGGCGTCGTCCATATAACCGTGTTCTTTCCAATCCCGATCAAAAGCTGGAGACTTATTTGGGATACGGATGTATTCGTGGAGCGTCGGAACGATACTTTCGTTCCACATTGCCCCTACGTGCCGGCTGATTGCGTCCCCATTCATAATGATGCGTGGATCCCGATCTGTATTGAGGTACCTGGATTACGATAACCGAATACGTCTTGTGTTTTTACGTTGAATAGATTTTCAACGAAAAGTTGGAGCTGAAGGTGGCGGCTAACGCGAAAGGTCATACCGGCGTTGACCTGTTGGTACGGATCCAGTCGCCGACGTGTCCCCGGGTAAGTTGAGAAATCGGTATCGATTTGACTTCCGGTATGCGTGATCCTGCCCGTAAGAA
This sequence comes from Pseudomonadales bacterium, assembly GCA_022448085.1. GTDB lineage: Bacteria > Pseudomonadota > Gammaproteobacteria > Pseudomonadales > Azotimanducaceae > UBA11889. The sequence goes on from JAKUTH010000013.1 coordinate 19,823, forward strand.
TCCATCGTTCGCCGACTCGGAACGTATAGTTTATCCGGCCAAGGGTTCGTGGTCGGCGCACTTCGCGAAGTCCAGATTCGGTACTTTTGATCAGGCTGTAACTCGCGTCTAACGAATGTGATCCTCTTTCTATCTCGACGGTTGCTTCGATGCCGGATCGATGACTTCGGCCAGCCATGTTCCGAGCCGTGAAACCCATGTTGACGGGGTCGTAAACAAATCCGTCGATTTCGTCTTTGAGGTTAGCGTTGAAATACACAAGCGAAAGATCTGTTCCGCGCCAAGATCGGTGAACCCCTATCTGAAACTCTTTCGATGATTCCGGTGTTAGATCAGGGTTACCAACGAATGTGTCAGGCGTGTAGCCGAAACGTTCCGTAAAGGTTGGATTCTTGAAGCCTGAAGCGATTCGAGCGAACCACTTTGTGGAACGAAGAACGACGCTACCGCTTATACCAAAGGTCGTGGTGTTGCCAAATAAACTGTTGTGATCGCGCCTTATCGAAACCGATGCTGTGATGGGTGGCCCGGTGTAGAGGTATTCCGCAGCAATATTGGATGACTGCGTTTGTTGATTTTGGTTAGGGTCACCGTATACGCTCGGTACGCCGTGCCGGAGTAATTCTTCCGAATGATGGCCTAACGTTACGTTTAACCGTTGTTCATTCCAAAGTCTAAAGTTGTTGGACAACGTGACGTTGTACCGCTTCCCGATACTGCCATCAGAAATGGTCCCGCTCGAAACATTACTTAATCGAGCGCGCGTAGTGGCGAGGTGAATGGTGGGTGTCCAATAATCCGACCCATCCCAGATGCCGGATACACCAATTAACCTCAGGTCTGTATCGTTGCGTAGGTCCCCGTCAATGGGAACGAATGCTGGATAGGGCGTTGGATCGAAGTCGGTCCATGACCGAGTTAATCGCGAAGTTAGTTTTACCGTCCAGTTCGCAACCGAGTGTTGCGCGTTGAAATTCAAGTTGTTGTTCTTAAAAGCATCGTTTTCGTCACCAGCTAGCGAGACATTGGTTCCGTCGCTTTTGATGCCCCCAATTGAAGTGCTAACGTACCCGTCGGATTTCACTCGAGCGAAGTCAATAGAGGAAGTGACGGTTTGTGCCGTTCCTATGCCAAGGTATACCGCGGAGCGGTCGGCGACGGGGGTCGTGTCGATAAAGATTACGCCGGCTAGCGCGTCGCTTCCGTGTACCGCACTCTGCGGGCCGTTCAGGACCTCGATACGCGTGATACCGATACCGTGAAGCGTGCCAAAATTGAATTCTGATCCTATAGCCGGGTCGTTTGCCTGAACTCCATCGATTAACACCATGACATGATTCGCTTCGGCGCCTCGAAGCCGTATTTGGGTTAGAGAACCCCGGTTGCCTGATTGAGAAACGGCGACGCTCGATATTCCACGAAGTGTATCTACAGCCATGAGAGGCCGCGGAGCGTCGTCCATATCGACTACGCGGACTGGCTGTTCGGTGGTCTCCAGTCGGCTTGCACTCACAATAATTTCGGTGACGATATTTTCGTCTGCGAAGGCAGAGATACCGCTAATAAAAGTTGAAATTGCTGCAACGCTTAGTAGATGTCGTACGAAAGACAAACACACTAGAACAATCTTCCCTCGTCGCTCCGCGAATGGCAGATGGATACCGTTCGAGTCGGTCTCCGGACTTGGTAGACGTTTCCCTTGAAACAGCGCTCGCGCCTTCCCGGCATCATTAAGCCAGTGGCTTGCGTTGTCGGAACTAGCCGACATGCGATGCGTACTCTACTTCACCGTTGCGGGGACAGTGTCGGAATCACACCGACTTCCCGTTCACTCGAACCAATTAGTTTCAGGCCGCTCAGTCGCGGTCGCGGGCACTGTATCGGAGTAGCTTTGCTCGCACCAGCAAATTGAGAATCGAAGGGTGGCTGTTGCGTTTACAAGGTTCTCCAGCGAGTTCCTTCAGTCGTGTCTTCGAGCTCAATCCCGCTTTCCAAGAGTTGATCACGTATTTGGTCTGCTCGGGTAAAATCTTTCGCATTACGTGCAGCCTCTCGTTCATCGATGAGTACCTGGATCGAAGCACTATCAAGGGCGGCATCGGTTTGAAAGTAATCCTCTACCGGTGTGTTCAAGATTCCTAACAACCAACCGCCGGCGAGCAGTTTTTCTCGAAGATAGGATTTTTCTGCTTCGTTATCTGCACCGTGGATCTTGCCGGCAAGTGCATGTAGTGACGCAAGTGCAATGGGGGTATTCAAGTCATCGGTTAAGGCTTCGAGCACTGCATTGGGAAATTCGGATGCGGGCGAATCGGCATAGAACCGAGCCGTGTTTGGGCTATCGGAGGTCGCCGTGCGCAAGGCTTGATAGAGCGTGTCTAGGCTCGACCGCGCTTGCTTGAGCAACCGCTCTTCCCACACGAGACTTTGTCGATATTGCCCTGAGAGCAAGGCATAACGGAGTACCTCGCCGTCGTACGTTTCGAGGAGCTCGCGGATGGTGACGATGTTACCGACGCTCTTCGACATTTTTTCAGTGCCCATCGTCAACATTCCGTTGTGCATCCAGTAGCGCACGTAGTTGGCGTGGCCTCCGACACACCGACCCTGGGCAAGTTCATTTTCGTGATGAGGAAAGGTTAGGTCGTTACCACCACCGTGGATGTCAATCGTGGGCCCAAGATGTTTGTGGATCATCGCGGAACATTCGATATGCCATCCGGGTCGCCCCCGACCCCAGGGGCTATCCCAACCTGGGAGATCGCCGGTCGATGGTTTCCATAGAACAAAGTCCTTTGGATCGCGCTTGTACGGTGCTACCTCGACGCGAGCGCCATCGATCATATCGGCCAAAGAGCGTCGCGATAAGCTGCCATAATCCGGGTCGCTGGCAACGTCAAAAAGCACGTGCCCTTCGGCTTCGTATGCGTGTCCGCGCTCGAGTAGCAGTTTGATCATGTCAATGATTTCGGGAATGTGGCCTGTGGCGCGCGGCTCGACTGTGGGCTCCAGCGCCCCGAGCGCAGCAACATCTTTTTGATAGGCAGCTGCGAATCGATCCGTAAGTTCGGCGATGGGTTCGGCGGCAGCTTGAGCGGCTGCGTTGATCTTGTCGTCAACGTCGGTAATGTTGCGGACATAACGCACGTTCTTGTAGAAGAGCCGTAACAGGCGGACCAGTACGTCGAAGACTACGGCGGGTCGCCCGTTTCCAATATGTACTCGGTCATAGACGGTTGGCCCACAGACGTAGATGCTCACGTCGTGCTCCGATGCTGGTTCGAAGCGTTCCTTGGTGCGCGTGCGAGTATTGTGAATAAAGATATCCATGGAGATCAGGGAATCAATCGCCCGTGTATCGACGGCAGAGAAACTCGAAAACGGCTCGCAGTGCCATGGCTTCACCGCCTTCAGGATGTGCCGGTCGTTTGCGTAGATTCCAACCCATGATGTCAAAATGCAGCCAGGGTACGTCGCCAACAAAGCGCTCAAGAAAGAGAGCGGCCGTGATCGCACCGCCGTATGGCGTATTGGCGGAGTTAACGATGTCGGCGATTTCGCTTTTCAACAACACCTGGTAGTCCGAATACAACGGCATCCGCCAAACGGGATCTTCAGCAGAAACCCCCGAGTCGATCACTTCCGTGGCTAACCTGTCCGAGTTGCTGAACATTGCCGGGAGCTCGGTTCCAAGGGCCGAGCGCGCGGCTCCCGTTAGAGTTGCGTAGTCAATGATCATCACCGGGTTGTCTTCTGCCGCCAACGCGAGCGCATCGCACAGTATGAGGCGGCCTTCGGCGTCCGTATTGTCAATTTCTACGGTAAGCCCTAGGTACGAATGCAGCACGTCGCCCGGTCGGAATGCGTTGGCGGACACTGCATTTTCAACGGCGGGAATCAATACGCGGAGCCTAAGCGGTAAGCCCCGTGACATGATGAGGTCAGCAAGTCCGAGTACGGTCGCCGCGCCGCCCATGTCTTTTTTCATCAGACGCATGTTGCTATGTGATTTCAGGTCCAATCCGCCGCTGTCAAAACACACGCCTTTGCCTACCAAGGTGATGGCTGGGGCGGACGGATCACCCCAATGAATATCAATCAGGCGTGGAGCGGATGAACTGGCGCGACCCACTGCATGAATAATGTTCAATCCGCGTACTAGCAGCTCATCACCTGTTGTGACGTCCATGGTGGCGTTGTGGCGCGTGGCCAGTTTGCGAGCTGCGCCCTCTAAGTGGTGCGGGAGCATGTCGGAGGTTGGGGTATTGATCAGATCTCGGCAGAGGGCGATGGCATTTAACTCGGCCGATACGTCCGTGGCGTCTGCGCCAACGAAGAGTCTCGGTAAGGCACGCACATTTTTATAAGCGGCGAACTGATAAGCGCCAAGGCCCCAACCGAGGATGACGGCCTTGTGCGCGTTATCGAGGCGATAGTCCCCGTTAGGGAGGGTAATCGGCAAATCACCGATGCTGTTGATCGAAGGTCGTTCACCAATACCCGCGATTACCCGCTCGGGCTGGTCGCTCGTTGTCGGGGCGAAGAAGTGTTGATTGGCCTTGCCTTCAAACAGCGTACGAACCGCCCATCCCAGCGTCTTTTCGTCTTGTTCGGACCGCCATGATTCAAGCGTTTCAGAGCTGACCAGTTCAATGGGAACGGCATCGCTATTGTCTTCGAAAAAGAGCATGTCTTCAGTATAACGGGGTTGGCAGGAAGGTTTGTCAGCTGTGCCGTTAGATCGGGGTGACGGCTGTAATACCTTTGTCCGTGGGTCAGCCTAACGCTGAGATGAGTCGATCTGCGCGGTAGCTGGAACGAACCAAGGGTCCCGCCGCAACCCCTTCGAACCCCAATTCTAGAGCCCATTGTCGATAGCATTCGAATTCGTCGGGATGTACCCAACGGACAATGGGTAGGTGGTTGGGCGTCGGCTGTAGGTATTGACCCAGCGTAAGGAAGTTCACGCCTAGATTGGCGAGGTGTGCCAAAGTCTGACGTACTTCTTGTTCGAGCTCGCCTAAACCGAGCATCAAGCTGGTTTTAGTGTGGACGCTGCCCATTTTTCCCACAAATTCGAGGACTGATAAGGTTTGGTTGTACCCTGCACGGGGATCGCGCACGGCGGACGTTAGTCGCTCAACGGTTTCAAGGTTTTGTGCAAAGACAGAGATACCTGATTCCACCACGGTGCGTATTGCTTGTTCTTTTCCCTGAAAGTCGGGGGTCAATGCCTCGACCGTTGTTTTGGGCGATTCTCTCTTGACCGCGCGGACGCACTTCGCGAAGTGCGAAGCTCCACCATCCATAAGGTCATCGCGATCGACGGAAGTCAGTACAACGTAGGAGAGATCCATACGTCGTACCGATTCCGCAACTTTCAATGGTTCGTCTTCGTCGAGCCAACCACCCGGATTCCCAGTGTCGACTGCGCAAAAACGGCACGCTCGGGTACAAACGGCACCCATGAGCATCAAGGTGGCCGTCCCGTGGCCCCAGCACTCGCTGATGTTGGGGCAGTGAGACTCTTCGCAAACGGTTGCAAGTTGCTGGCTACGGACCGCATCCCGCACCGACTCGAAACGCCCATTTCCACGTAATCGGACGCGCAGCCAGGGAGGTTTGCGCGGGCTTGAGGTAACGTCGGTCACGGGCAATAGGCGACCGCGTTGTTTGATCCCGTTTTTTATGGCCATGTGCCCATGGTCCGTCTGGTATTTTTGTCCGCTGAGCGCTTGTTGTTTCATGGCTTTGTCGGACGCGTTATTTCGTAGTAAATTTCAATGGCGGTTGCGTCAGGTGTCGTCGAGACAAGGTCCACGTTCCACTTGGACGGTCGAATGGTCGATGCCAAAATTCCTATTGAGCACGGCTTTGATGGAGGCAGCTGCGGCGATTTCATCGACAAATTCGTCGACTATCGCATGAAGAGTCACCATCGGGCGCTCGCTCGTTATCGCCCACGCGTGGAGGTGGTGCACCTCCAGAACGCCCGAGACTTGATTGGTTAAAGTATCCCTGATGTCCTCGAGATCTAGATCGTCAGGTACGCCTTCAAGCAAGATATGGATCGATTCACTCAGCACTTTCCACGCACCCCGCAATAATATTGCGATAACAACGAGAGCGAGAATTGGGTCTGCTAGGTACCATTCAAACAGCCAAACCATCATTGCTGCAGCTATGGCTGCACAAGAACCCAGCAGGTCACCGAGAACGTGAAGTGAGGCGCTGCGCACGTTGAGATTGCCGGATGCGCCGTGCAACATCCGAAACGCAAATAGGTTAACCACCAAGCCGAGCGTCCCGATCAACAGTGCCGGCAAAGGCAGCAACTGCTGAGGGCTCTCGATTCTTGAAAAAGCTTCAAATCCAATCCAGCCGCATAGCGCCACCAACAGTAGCGCGTTGACGAACGCTGCAAGAACCTGGGAACGGTGATAGCCGTAGGAGTGCGTTTCGGAATGTTGACGACGGGATAAACGCACGGCGAACCACGATAGACCGAGCGCGGATGCGTCCAATAGCATATGGCCGGCATCTGCGAGAAGAGTTAAGGAGTTCGCGAACAGCCCCCCGAAGACCTCGATGCCGGCGAATAACGAAATGAGAAGAAAGGCCCTACCGAGCGGAGCCTCATCGCGAGATATTTCCGGGTGTGCGTGTTCGTGTGCCACGGCGATTTGAGACCGATGTGATTTCAGGCCGCATTATAGCGGGCCTTCAATCTTCGGAGACAGTGTGGCCTCTACACCTGTTTATAAGGGGCGAAATCGCCGTTCGCGAAGCGAGCGGCGCATGCGATATGCCGCCTCGGTCTTTCCGTCGGGCGTTCGGTAATAGTGGCGGAGATACTCGTTTTCCAGGTAACCCGCATTTCGATAAAACGAGCGCGCGGGCACATTGACGGCACGGACTTCGAGCGCCACCGTGTCAATGCCACCGACTAGCGCGCTTTTTTCCAACCAACGGAGCAATTCGCGCGCGATGCCTAGCCGCCGATAGTTCGGTACCACTGCGAGTAAATTGAGATGAGCGTGATCGAGCTCGTACTGCATGATGCCGAAGCCGGCAAACTGATCCGCGGTATCGTTGCCCGTGGGCACGTACGCACTGACAACGATGGCATCCGGATCACGAATCATCGCGGTGATCGCGTCCGCACGCCAACGCCATCCGAGGCCCGCTTCAATCTCGTCGCGTGACAAACTAGCGATCGTTTTCGCTTCCTTTAGGCTCGCCAGCTTCAACGTGGGTGTGAGGGCTTCCATTAAACGATTATTCCCTAGTCATCTGAAGATGAAAAAGTCGTCTCCAGCCAGCAATATTGAGCCCCGTTAGCTCGATGCACCCACGGGGCTTCGAACTAGTCTGGCTCGGCGTAGAGATCTTCCAGTACTCCTTCATTTTGCCGATCCCTAAGCCAGCCTTGGCCTGTTGCAACTAACGTGGAATCTTCGCTGCGGATGCCGAAATCGATCAATTCCACAACGTCAATGATTGCATGCGTACGAAGCTGTGCCCAATCTGCGCTTGTGGGAACGCGACGGTAGCGGTCAAACGCCGCGACGACAGGGCCGTCGCCGCCCCATGCCCACAGGCCTGCAAAGTCGGCATACCGATTCGACGTATGCGCATCGGTCCAATCGATAATGCCAGCCAATTCGCCCTGTTCGTCGACCAGCACATGACCAGCGTGCAGGTCGCCGTGGGTCGTAACGTGGCGTTCGGAGGGATTTCGCGGTTGGTAGCTTGTAAACAACGCGCCACAGGTCTCGAAAAGGGAGCGATCGATAACGTCGGCGATGTTCTCCAATTCATTCTGCGCACCCGGGAGCCACTCCGCAACTGGGTCGTGAGGTGGGCGCGAGGGCGTCAGCATCTGCGCATGTAATTCTCGCAACGCCTGGCCGAGTTGATTGCCGATCACGTTAGGGTCGACGTCGGCTTTCGATATTTCGAATAATGGCGTGCCGGATAACAACGGATAACCTGCAAAGGGAAGGTGAAATCCAACTGGATGATCCACCCAAAAGTCAAAGTGTGGTGTTTTTGTCGTGAGATTGAGTTTTTCCAGGAACGCTTTTTCTTCAATAAGGCGCACAGCCTCTGCACGCCTCTTAGGAAACCGAAAGACGAATGTTTCATTGATGAGATAACAAAAGAAGTCCCAACCTTCGTCGAGCACGACCGCGTCTTTGACATCGAGTTCCGTATTATCGGAGACGATTCTCTCGACTTCGAAAAGCTGTAAACGGTATTCGGGTGCCCATGGTTCGTTCATGGTTGATAGGTTAAGGTGGCCAGCCCTTCGTGGGAAATCGATTTCAAGCAGAACATCGGGAGGCGACCTTGGAATTGAATAGGATGACATTGGACTTTGAGGACGGGGTCGCCTTGCTTCGCTTCAACCATCCGGAAGTGATGAACGCGATCGGCGCAGACATGCTTGAGGGTTGGGCACAAGCGGTCACCGAGATTCAAAGGCCGACAAATGGCGCGCGGTGTTTGGTTTTGACCGGCGTCGGCCGGGGCTTTTGTGCGGGTGCGAATTTGGCGGACGGTAAGCCAACCGAAAATCGGCCACGAGCAGCTGGGTCAGGCCTTCGAAACACGTATCACCCACTTTTGCTCACCTTGCGCGATCTCGAAATGCCGATCGTTACGGCCGTGAATGGTGCCGCGGCAGGTGTTGGGATGAGTTTTGCCATCATGGGCGACATCGTTTGTGCATCCCGGGAGGCGTTTTTTCTTCAAGCATTTGCACGGATTGGTTTGGTTCCTGATGGTGGCGCGAGTTTCCTGTTGCCACGTTTGGTGGGTTGGGGACGCGCCATGGAGCTCTCGTTACTGGCCGAGCGACTGCCGGCTGAAAAGGCGTTTGAATGGGGGCTGGTCAATCGCGTCTTCGAGGACAACGACGCATTGATGGATGGAGCGATGGAGATTGCACATCAACTTGCCAAGGGCCCGCGGTCCTTGGTGCTCATGCGTCGGGCCTATTGGGCGACCTGGAGTAATAGTTACGAGCAACAGCTTGATCTGGAGGCACAGTTACAAGCTGCTGCGGGAGCCACCAAGGATTTTGCGGAGGGAGTTTCCGCATTTTTTGAAAAACGGGATGCAAATTTTAGGGGGGAATAACGGATGTCGCTCGCAAATCGGGTCGCGTTAGTTACCGGCGGAGGACGGGGCATTGGTCAAGCCATATCGCTGGCGCTCGCCGAAGACGGCGCAAGTGTTGCGATTAACTATCGGCGCGACGAGGCAGCAGCTAACGAAACCGTTGCCGCGATCCAAGCCGTGGGCGGTGTAGCCCGCGCGTATTACGCTAGCGTAGATCAGTACGAAGAAGATCGGGAGATGGTCGCCGCCATCGAGGCAGATCTCGGTGCCGTCAGCATACTTGTCAATAACGCTGGCATAGCTAGCCGGGGATTGTCGGTCGCCGATACCGATCCAGATGAGCTACGACGAGTCGTATCGACTCACGCGTTCGCTGCACATTACCTTTCGAAGTTGGTCATCCCGGGCATGCGCGAGCAAGATCGAGGCGACATCATCATGATCTCCAGTGCGGCCACCAAAGGACTGGGAGCCAACGGTGCGCCATACAACATGGCAAAAACGGCGCAGGAGACATTGGCGTACACGCTCTCGAAAGAAGAGCGGGTGCACGGGATACGCGTAAACATCGTGGCACCGGGGTTGGTGGAAACGGAGATGGGTCGGCGACTGATGCGAGCCACGGCGGGCGTCAAAAATTTACGAGATTTGGACGCCACGATGCCCTTTGGCAAGGTCTGTCAACCTGAAGATGTTGCCAACGTGGTGCGCTATTTGGTTTCGGACAAGAGCTCCTACGTAACGGGTGAGAGAATCTACTGTGACGGCGGAGGTCCCTTAGTCGCAGGTTCCTAAAGCCGAATCACGCAAATCGCTACGCGCACAGTACCTCGAGGTGGCTCGCTACCGAGCGAGCTAGCGCTTTTAGGTTGTAACCGCCTTCAAGTACCGAGACGATGCGGCCACGAGCGTGCCGGTTCGCTGCGTCGATGATCAACGAAGTGATCCACCCGAAGTCTGCTTCATCGAGTAAGAGGTCTCCAAGCGGATCATCGCGATGAGCGTCGAATCCAGCGGATACCAATATTAATGCAGGGGCGAATTCGTCCATCGCTGGGAGCCAAGCTTGCTCGATGGCTTTGCGGAATTCGACGCCCGTGGTACCGGCGGCTAATGGCGTATTGACGATATTCGGCCGATCAACATCCTGCAGGCGGTAGGGATAATGGGGGAATTGAAAGCTTGAGCAGACGAGAACCCTGGGATCATCTTGGAAAGCATCGACAGTGCCGTTACCGTGATGGACATCGAAATCAAGAATCGCCACGCGTTCGAGTTCGTGTTTATTTAGGGCTCGATGCGCCGCGAGCGCCACACTATTGAAAAAACAAAATCCCATGGCCGTCGATTCTTCGGCGTGGTGGCCCGGCGGTCGGACCGCACAAAAAACGCGGGTGTCCGCTTCTTTGAGGACATGGTCGACCCCTTGGATTGCGGCTCCCGCGGCATAGCGGGCGGCTGCGAGCGACTTAGGCCCCATGCTTGTATCTGGATTCACGGGCCGCAGCCCTTGATCGGGTTCCATCGCTACCAGTGCGTCGACGTACGTGTCGCGGTGGAAAGCCGTGAGGTCGTCCCGGACGGCTTCGGTTGCCTGAAGGGTCGTGAGATCATCGATGAGGCGCGAGTCATTGAGGTGTGAGAGCACAGCGGCCAGCCGCTCTGGGCTTTCCGGATGGCGTTGTTCCATCTGATGCTCAAGACAGACAGAGTGGGTAATGAGGGTGGCCACGGTTTGTATACTCCCTAGTCGGCGTTCGAGATCTGATTGGTCTAATCTAGCGCCCTTATAGAGTCCCCGGGAAGAAGTAGTTGCAGACGATTCAAGCTCATGAATTGGCCAATATCATCAAACCCGAGTCTCGGGTGTTTGTTACGGGCAGCAGCAACGAGCCAGTGGGTCTTCTCGAAGCGTTGGTGGGTGCCGGTGAAGCTGTACGAGATACGACGTTTGTTCAGTTTCCGCTACCAGGCCTGAACCAATTCGATTTTACCGCTTTAAATTCGAGCGTTCGTGTGGAGACTTTTTTCATGACACCGACGCTTCGAAAGGCTGTTGATCCGTCTCGAATCTCATATTTACCGATGCAGATGCGCTATGTCTACGAGTACCTGCGCCGATCCCCACTCGACTACACATTGATTCAGGTTGCTCGCGATCGAGAAGGGCAACTGCGCTTGGGACCGAACGCGGATTTCTTCGATGCCGTGCGTGAGTCCGCCAAGATCGTGGTTGCAGAATTAAACGAGGGCTTCGTCGCGGCAGCGGGTGCGCCGCTCGTCCCAGAAACGTCTATCGATTACGTCGTTGAGACGGAACGACCCCTGACCGAAATTTCACTGAGCAAGATCGATCCGGTGTCAGAGCGAATTGGTGCCTTGGTTGCCGAGTTGATCGGTGACGGCGACTGTATCCAGACTGGCATCGGGGCCATCCCGGCGGCCGTACTCGCGAGCCTCTCCCAACACAACGATTTGGGCTTGCACGGGGGTCTTATTGACGACGGCGGCATGGCGTTGGTGAGGAACGGCAATCTCAATGGCACCGCGAAAGCACGTGACCTGGGCATCCATACGGCAGGAATGGCCGTCGGTAGCCTTGATCTCTATGAATGGCTGGCTGATACACCTAGTGTCCAGCTTGCGGGCGCGAATATTACTCATGAGATCAGTATCCTCGGCTCGATCGGGCATTTCGTATCAATTAATTCCGCCGTTGAGGTAGATCTTGAAGGGCAAGTGAATGCCGAAGTTATAGCCGGTCGACAGATTTCTGGAACCGGTGGTTCGGTTGACTTTATGCGTGCTGCGAAGGCCTCGCGGGGCGGGCGTTCCATTATCGCCATGACGGCAACGGCGAAGGGTGACTCGGTATCGAGGATCGTTCCAAAGGTCGAGATGGTGACGGCGCTGAGGACCGACGTTGATATCGTCGTGACCGAATACGGCGTCGCTGATCTTCGGCACGCGACACGACAACGACGGCACGAGGCTTTGATCGAAATCGCTCATCCAGATTTTCAGGCAACGTTGCGCGACGCAATCGCCTAGGGAGCGTTTGCTAGCGCGGTCAACAAGTCCAGATCTGGTCTGCCCTGTGAGGCGAGTGGGATCACCACGACGCGTGTAGCGCCAGCACTAAACTGGGCCGTCACGCGCTGCCTTATGGTAGATAGATCGCCGTGCGCCACGGTCGCGTCGATCAGGGCGTCGCTGCCGCCCGACTCGAAGTCTCGATTGGCGAAACCCAAGGTGTGCCATACACGATGGTAATACTCGAGCTTGATATAGGGAGCGACGGCCTTGCGCGCGATTTCGCGCGCAAGGTTTGGATCAGGTTCGACGAGACAGAACATCACCGTATTGAGCGCGGGGGAGGGACCGAGAATGTCTCGCGCGCGCCGCGTGTGTTCTAGAGTCATCAGATAGGTATTGGCGCCGTCGGCGAACCGTCGGGCCGTCGCGAGCATCGTCGGTCCGTGCGCGGCTAGGAACAGGGGGTACGTGATTGGGGGAGTCGTTAGATTCAACGCCCGCATTGCTTCAACGTAGGACTCAATTTTTGCACGTGGCGGTTGCCACTCAGGATTACCTCGTGCCTTGTTTATGATGGCATTCGAGACGCCCAAGCCGAGCTGGAATCGGCCTTCGGAAAATTCGGCGAGTGTTGACGCTCCTGCCACCATCGCCGCGGGGTCGCGAGCATAGACGTTGGCAATGCCAGTCGCGATTTGCAGCGTTGTCGTATTGGCAAGCAAATATCCTGCAAGCGTAAACGGATCCCGGCCCAACACTTCGGGCAACCAGAGGGATTCAATACCCGCGACTTCAGCATCTTTAGCGAATGTCAGCAGCTCGTCGCGTGCCATACGGTCCGCACTGTGTAGCGTGGCTATACGCACTCGAAATCCTCTCGGGCGAAAACTTGCACCACGCCCCGGCTCGACATTTGCAAGAACGGGTAGCGGTTCATCATCGATTCGATGAGTACCGCTTGTTTCTGCTTGGTGGACCATTTCACCGGGTGGCCTTCCCCAACGCTTTCAGAATAAAGGCGTATTCCTCGGCAACTTCATAGAGTGAGTCGTAACGTCCAGAACGACCGCCATGTCCTGCGCCCATATTTGTTTTCAATAGCAACGGGTGGTTATCAGTTTTAAGTGTTCGCAGGCGAGCTACGTATTTAGCCGGTTCCCAATACGTGACGCGGGGATCATTCAGTCCGGCGGTGACGAGCATGGGAGGATAATTGCCTGGAACGAGTTGGTCGTACGGAGAGTAGCTCTGCATGTATCGAAACACATCGGCGTCTTCGATCGGGTTACCCCACTCGGGCCATTCCATCGGTGTTAATGGCAACGACGTATCGAGCATGGTGTTAAGAACGTCGACGAAGGGTACGAGGGCCGCGACTGCGCCCCATAGTGCTGGTGCTTGGTTGACCACCGCCCCCATCAATTCACCGCCCGCGGAAGCCCCGGAGATCGCTATCTCGCCTTGTTCGGTGTACCCGTTTTGTACGAGGAATCGGCCAACGTCAACGAAATCGTTGAAGGCATTCGTACGATTCATTCCCTTGCCTTCTTCGTACCAGTGATAGCCGAGTTCGTCGCCTCCACGGACATGGGCGATGGCGAACACAAGGCCGCGATCGAGTAGGGACAGAACGGATGTGGAAAAACCGGGATCGACCGATGACCCATAGGCGCCATAGCCGTACAGGTACAGGGGCGCGGGCATTTCAATATCGGAACGATAGAGAATGGAAACCGGGATGCGTCTGCCGTCGCGGCTGTCAGCCCAAAGGCGCTCGGAGAAGTAGTTCGTTGAATCGTAACCGCTCGGTATTTCCTGGACCTTCCGGACTTGCAGCTGGCGCCGAGCGAGGTCGTAGTCATAAGTGGTGTGCGGGGTCACCATGGACGAATAATGCAGTCGGACGGCGTTGGTTTGATATTCGGCGTTACCCCCGATGCCGACCACTCGCACCGGGTCGGGGAAATCGATGTAGTGTGAAACGTCGTTGGCGTCGAGGATGCGGATCTGATCGATTCCTTCGAGACGCTCTTCCGCGACAATCCATTGGTCGAAACACTGGAAGCCGAGCAGATAGCGATCATCGGAAGGTTCAATCAAGCTAGCCCACGAGGCTTCGCTTGGGTCGTTGACGGGGGCGGTTACTAAACGAAAATTCTTATGACGGTCGTTTGTACGAATCACAAATCGTTCGCCTTGGTGATCGAGCCAGTATTGGTGGCCTTCGCGTCGAGGCGCCACCAGTTGCAACGGGCCAAGGGGGTCATTGGCTGAGAGCAAGCGCATTTCGGACGTGACGTGGTCGGACGTGCTCACGCCGATGTACTCCCTGGACGTAGTTCGCTCAATTCCCACGAAAAATCCCGGATCGGATTCTTCATAAATTACGACGTCGTCATCCACCGATTCTCCAACGACGTGCCGCCTCACCTGGTAGGGACGCCACTCAGCGTTGGTCATGAGGTAGAAAAGCGTTCGACTATCAGACGCCCATACGGGCGAATCAATGGTGTTCGCGATGTGTTCGTCGAGTAAACGACCGGTGCGTAAATCCCGAATGACGAGGGTATAGCGTTCGCTGCCATCGGTATCGGTGCTGTAGGCCAGGTAACGACCGTCGTCGCTCACGGCGAAAGCGCCCAAGCTGAAATATTCGTGGCCTTTAGCGAGCGTGGGCTCGTCGAGTATTACTTCCATGTCGGTGTCGGATGGGTTCGAAGTCTCCGCCTTCCAGCGTGAATGCACGCGATATTGCACGTCTGCGCTGAAGCTTGACTGGTAGTAATAGCCCTGATTTCGCATTGGTACGGTCGCGTCATCTGGCTTCTGACGCTGTTTGATCTCTTGAAACAGCTCGTCGACGAGCCATTGAATGGGTTCCATCACCGCGTCGTAATAGTCGTTTTCCGCCGCCAAGTAACCGAGAACATCGGCGTCGGTAACGTCGGGGTAGTTTTGGTCTTTGAGCCAGTGAAACGGGTCTTCGACCCTGATGCCATGGTGGCTGTAGCTGTAAGCCCGCTGTTCAGCAAGGGGCGGTTGTGGTTCGCTCATATTGCTCGGCTCGCCGGTATTGATGCATCCGCCCACACACACCGACATTGTGCCGGCGTGCAAAAAGAGGCTTGTTAGTCGTGGAACCCTAATCCGGTAAGCCCAAAACCCTTTTAGCGATAATGTTGCGCTGAATCTCATTACTACCGCTATAGATAGACGCGGCGCGGTTGGAAAGCCAGCCCCTGGTATCCATGAGACTGCGCCCTGTGAACTCGTCTCCTGTCCACCCCAATCCTTGAGTTCCCCGTATCTCCACAAACAGGGACGACCTTTCCTGCTGTAGTTCGGTCCCATACATTTTGAAGATGGAGGTTGCGGGTCCCGGTGTGCTGCCATCGGATGCTTCTTCAACCGTACGCCGTTGCGTCAAGTGGAATACGTGCGAGTTCATGTTGTGTAACAAAATGCGGTCGCGGAGTGCGGCATCCGCAATGCGCCCGTTTGCTTCGCCACTAAACACTTTGGCTTCGTCTTCAAGCACGGGCCCGGTGTCTTTGACCGCACCACCGCCGACCAGCGATGCCATGCTCCCCCGCTCGTGTTGTAACAGACGTTTCCCAACGGTCCATCCTTTGTTGAGCTCACCGACAAGATCGTCTTTGCGAGCGATGGCATTGTCAAAAAACGTCTCGCAAAAAGGAGACTCACCGGAAATGAGACGAATCGGTCTTACCGTGATGCCGTCCTGATGCATATCCATGAGCACGAAACTAATTCCCACGTGTTTGGGTACATCGGGATCGGTTCGAACGAGCGCAAAGATCCAGTCTGCGTACTGGGCACCCGAGGTCCAAATTTTTTGACCGTTGACAACAAAATGGTCGCCTTTATCTTCGGCGCGGGTGCGCAACGAAGCTAGATCGGACCCGGCCCCTGGCTCACTGTACCCCTGACACCACGCGACTTCTCCCCGGACAATGCGGGGGATGTGTCGCGCTTTCTGCTCATCGGTTCCGTATTCGAGCAACGTGGGTCCGATCAGGCTCACGCCCATGCCGCCGAGTGGCGCGCGCGCGTCGATCCGCCGCATTTCTTGTATCAGTGTCATGTATTGGTCGGTGTCGAGGGCCCCACCGCCGTACTCCTTGGGCCACACAGGTGCTGTCCAGCCCTTCTCTATCATGCGATCGAGCCACAGTTCCGTGTCCTCATGGTCGATCGTGATGGTCGTCGCGCCGGTTGAAATCGGCCCCGGCCCTCGCGCGCCTGCTGGGCAGTTCTCTTCGAGCCAGGATCGGGTCTCCGCGCGAAAATCGTCAATGTCGGCCATGCGTCCCTCTTTCGTGAAAACTCTTCGAGCCGGAATGGTGTGCGGCTTTTTGTTTTGGAGCAACCCCGGCATTATGACCGAAGGGAGGAAAAAGATGGCACACATTGAACCCAGGCCGCGCGACGCGGTTGACGAGCTGAAAGGAATTTTCTCAGGGGCGGAAGCCGCCATGGGCTTCATACCCAACAGCATGCTGACCATGGCTCATATGCCACAATTACCCGCAGCTTTCTTTGCACTGACGTCGGTGGTTTTTGGTGGCGACCTGAAGGCGGCGATGCCGATGCTTGAACGTTCTGTCGCCGATGACCCAGATCGGTCAGATAATTTATCGGCAGATTTGGTTCAGCTCATTGCGTTTGCCGTGAGCGTTGCGGCGGGTTGTCGATACTGTCAAGCACACACGTCCCATCAGATGGTTGAGCGTGGTGGTGACCGAGCCAAATTGGACGCTATTTTGGAGTTTGAGACCGAGCCGGTTTTTTCTGAAAGCGAACGGACCGTCGTCGCGATCGCGATGGCTGCTGGCCAGAACCCGAATGCGTCGACGCCGGAGATGTTTGATTCTTTGAAAACGCACTTCAGCTCTCGTCAAATCGTGCAGATCGTTAGCATTATTGCGTTGTTTGGTTTCTTGAATCGATGGAACGACACAATGGCGACAGCACTGGAGCTACCGGCGACAGAATTTGCCGCCAGCGCGTTGAACGCGGTCGATTGGTCTGTCGGCAAACACGGGAGTAATTGATGGAATTTCGACGATTGGGTAACAGCGGGTTATCCGTAAGTGAGATCGGTTTGGGATGCAATAATTTTGGCGGTCGGGTCGACCAATCGGGAACCAAACGCGTCGTGGATGCCGCGCTTGATCATGGCATCACCTTGTTCGATACCGCCGATGTATACGGTGGAAGCGATTCGGAGGTGTTTCTCGGGAAGGCGCTGGGATCAAGGCGGTCCGACGTCATCATTGCCACTAAATTTGGCATGGCGATGGGTCAAGATGCACTATCTCGAGGGGGCTCTCGCCGATACATCATGAAGGCTGTGGACGCGAGTCTTGGTCGCCTCGGCACCGACTACATTGATCTCTACCAAATCCATTTTCCGGACCCGGCGACACCGATCGATGAAACACTTTCCGCGCTGGATGATCTTGTTCGCGCGGGCAAGGTGCGGTACGTCGGTTCGTCCAACTTCTCCAGTTGGCAGATCGCGGACGCGGATTGGACGGCCAGGAGTGAGGGTTATACCCGCTTCGTGTCGGCGCAGAATCACATGAACCTGTTTGAAAGAGCGGTGGTCCACGAAGTCATTCCCGGGTGCCGGCACTTTGGACTGGGTATGCTGCCGTATTTCCCGCTCGCGAGTGGTTTGTTGACCGGTAAATACGTGCGTGGTGAAGCGGCGCCCGAAGGGACAAGGCTCGCAAATGCTGGCGCACGCGCTGGTCGGGCGTTATCGGATAGCAACTTTGATCGCCTTGAGGCTCTGACAAACTTCACGGCTGAGCGCTCGCACTCGCTCCTAGAGTTGGCACTCGGTTGGTTACTTTCATTTCAGGAAGTTTCCAGTGTCATTGCCGGTGCAACGCGCGAAGAGCAAATCCACAGCAACGTCGAAGGTGCTGGCATGCGGCTTGACGCGGACGAGATGCGTGAAGTCGCGACGCTCGTGCGATAGACGATGTGCGGACGGTTTAACGTCACGAGTGATCCGCTGGCTGAAACCTTCATGGAATGGGTGAGTGAGCCATATCCTGGGGACGACAACTTCAATACTTCGCCCACGGCCCAAGCCTGGATCATTCGACCCGATAGCGATGGCAAGTACGAAGCCGCGAACGCGAGGTGGTGGCTAGTTCCCCACTGGTCGAGCGGACCGTCCAACCGCTACGCGATGTTCAATGCCAAGAGTGAAACGTTAAAGAGCTCTAACGCGTTCAAGGGCCCGTTTGAACGCCGCCGCTGTGTATTGCCGGTGTCTGGATTTTACGAGTGGACCATGCGGAACGACCGCAAGCTCCCACACTACATCCAACCACGGGACAGCTCGGCAATGTTGTTGGCGAGTCTCTGGGATCGGTGGCACAGCAAAACGAGCGACGAGATCATCGAGAGTTTCACGGTCGTGACGACGGCGGCCTCGCCGAGGTTTGAATTTGTACACCGGCGGCAGCCGGTGATGCTGTCGAAGACAGGTGCCGTCGAGTGGATGGCAAAGGATCAAGATGCAACGGTGTTGGCCGACCTCATGTCGCCCAGACTGGCGCTCGACCTTTCAGTGATCCCTGTCTCGACATTTGTCAGTAATTCGCGTAACAACGGACCACGATGCATCGAACCGGTTGGTGATCCCATTGAACTTGGGAGCGATGGGCGCTCACGTAACCGTAACTGAGGGGGAAGAGCATGAGTGAGAACGACACCATTGCAGGCGACGACCAAAGTAACTACGAAACACCTGCCACCCCGTCTGAAGAGGCGGGCACACCGAGCGGTCCAGAACTCGCGGGTCGAGGGAGGCGGCTGGGGGCATACATAATCGACACGATCATTGCAGGTATCGTTCTTGTGGCCGTCGCGTATTTCAACCCTGGACCACTGGGCATCACGATGCTGGACATAATGCGCGACCCCATGACGCAACAGATGTCCACAGCGGGATCGATCGCGTTCGTTATCATTTTTATGGCGATTAACAGTTACTTGCTTGTGACCAAGGGGCAGACGTTGGGCAAATTGGCGCTGGGCATCCGCATCGTCGACGCCGCGTCAAACGGTGCCGCGACGGCGGTGAAATTATTGGGGCTCCGCTACGTCCTCGTGATGCTTGTGGCGGTCATTCCGTTCATTGGAGGCCTATTGGGGTTGATCGACTTTCTGTTTATCTTTCGAGAAGATCGGCGCTGTGTTCACGACCTCATAGCGGGCACGAAGGTGGTTTCCAATTCGTAGCCTGTCGCACGCGGGCGTAATTCGATAATGTTCCGTCTCACGGATCGAATCGTGTGCGCGATTCGCATCGAGGGAGGATAGCTGCCGTGTCGACGCGCTTTGGTACCGAAGGAATTAACCCGGCTGGACGTTTTCGACGTTTGTTTGCCTCGTTATTCGATACGTTGGTGTTGATTGTGGCGTTCGTTTTTTTTGCCGTTCGCGGCGACATCGGCTACACCGACTTCATTTTCTTCCTTCCGAACGGACTTCCAATCGTTGTCGAATGGACGCTCTGGTTCACGGCCATTTTTTTTGTGATCAATGGCGTCCCCTTGTTTACTCGAGGCCAGACCGTCGGTAAGTGGATGTTGGGTTTGCAGATTGTGGATTCTTCGAGTGGCGGTCGTCCGGCGCTAGAGAAGTTGATTCTTTACCGGTACGTCGTCTTCATTTTGTTGGCGAATTTGGTGAGTTGGCTCTACATCCCGAATACCGTCGTCTCGGCAACTCTCCCGGTGATAGGGCAGATCACCTTAGAAGGCATTCCGTGGCCGTTCCCGGGGACCCTGCTGTGGGTGCCACTCATTGACGCTGCATTCATTTTTAGTGCGTCACGGCGTTGTCTGCACGACCGCCTCGCGGGAACGATCGTGGTCAGGAAGCGGGACGCGTGGGCACCTCAAGGTTAAGCCACCTGCGCTCGTCGCCACTCAACTTGACCGACAACGCACCGAGCGAGCTTCTGGTTTCGGACAGTTGTCGTGGTCCGATGAGTGGAAAGCACGGGAACGGCTGCTTAAGAACGTAAGCAAGGGCAATGTTGATGGGCTCGACGCCGTGTGCGGCGGCGAGTTCTACCGCTCTGTCGCGGCGTTTCCAGTTGTCGTCAGAAAACCAACAACGCTGCATCTCGGCGTCGGAGGGTTGATTACCGAAGTTGGTATCGATGTCCGACGCCAGCTGTAGCCGAACGGTGTCGGCTCGCCCCGTAAAAAAACCACGCGCTTGCGATGACCAGGGAAACAACGCGAGCTGATGGCTTTCTAGATACGTGGCAAACGCAGGGTCACTCGCGGCGACGCAGCCAGGCCAGACGGGATCTATCATTTGGGCGAGACTGAAGTTGTTAGAGACGGCGACGAATCCCTGCAATCCATGTTGGGCGGCATAGTCGTTGGCGGCCTGGATTCGAGCTAGCGACCAGTTTGACGCACCGAAGGCACGAAAATGGCCGGCGTCGCGTTCGCGGTTGAGGACCTCGATCCATTCACCCACCTCCACGTTCGGATTGTCGCGATGGAGAAAATAGAGGTCGAGGTGATCTGTTTGAAGCCGCTCGAGGCTTTCGTTCAATTGCGCTGGCACGTGTTCTGGGTCATTGAGTGGCGTGTGAGCTCCCTTACCAATGACGACGACATCGTCTCGAAGTCCGCGGTTGTCGATCCAATGACCCAGGAAGCGCTCCATGGCACCGCCACCGTAGATATACGCAGTATCAAAGGTGTTTCCACCCGCTTCGAAGAAGTGGTCGAACATCACGAAAGCGTGAGCAAGGTTGGGCTGATTATCGCAGCCCATGACGAGGCGAGAGACTGGCTTGTCGATACCATCCAGCTGGTCGTAGGACATGTTCGACGACTCAGCTTGCAGTGGTCGGCCGTGAACTGGATTGACTTGGCGGTCGGGTTTTTCTTGGTCGAACTCAAGGCCGATGGCGTGTCGCCATGCGTCGAGAACCCTTGCGTTGGCAAGGCTATCGCGCCAATCCATCGTCTTGGATTCGGTGAGACTTAACGAGAGACATCGATCGACTTCGTCGACTTCGTGGATATACGGGGGCTTGGCGGAGCCGGTAATGGTTTGCCTTTGGCCCCCTTGAATCAAATCAAAGGACCACTCGGTTGGACAGAGCCAGGGATGGTCAATGTGGATGTGTCCTGAACTGCCGAAGACGCTCACCGAGTTATTGAGTCCCAATTGCACCCCGGTCGTAACCTGTGCCGCGATGCCGCGTGGAAAGTGCAGCAGGGCGGAAGCGAACGCGTCGGTCCGGGTTTCGCCCAACCGCCCGTGACCACTGACTTGCTCAGGTTCTTCGCCGACAATGAGGCGCGCCATGGACACTGGATAACAACCGACATCCATAATGCCACCGCCCGCCAGGTCGTTGGCGAATAGCCGATGCTTGGCGTTGAACGGCGTGTGAAATCCAAAGCTCGCTTGAATGTGCCGAATTTCGCCGATGGCTCCATCGCGTAAAAGCTCGATGAGCCGCTGCGTTTGGGGATGCGTCCGGTACATAAACGCTTCCATAAGAAAGGTTTCGGTGTCGGAAGCCTTTTGTACCATCGCCATGACTTGTGGGTGATTTACGGCCATGGGCTTTTCGCATAGGACGGCCTTGCCGGCTTCGAGCGCTTTGATCGTCCATTCGGCGTGCTGTGGGTGGGGCGTCGCGACGTAAAGGGCATCGACGTCGGGGTCGTCGATGAGGTCCTGGTACGATCCGTGAGCCGTTAGCTCCTCGTAGTTGCGTGCAAACTCTTCCGCGCTAGCGAGGGAGCGGCTACCGACGGCAACAAGCTCCCCGGTCTCCGAGGCTGAGACTGCGTCGGCCAGAGTCTTGGCAATGCGCCCCGTGGCGAGAATGCCCCAACGGGTTGTCACGGTAGTGGCACGCCAGCGGCCTGCTAATTACTAACGTTGATTTCGAATGTGGACGATTCAGGACGTGCGACCCCACGCTTCGAACTGGTGATCGCGTCGAGCAACAAACGAATATGGGGGTGTTCGCCTAGGGTCTTTTCAACTTCGTTAACCGCATCTTCCAGCCGCAATTCACGCATAAACAGCGTACGGAAAGCACGCCGAACCTCGGCGATGGCTTGGTCAGGATACCCGGCCCTTTCCATCCCAATCTTGTTGATCACGCGCATGCGCGCGGGATTGCCGTCGGCAATCGTGTACGGGAGGACGTCCTGAGTCGCTTTCGCCATGCCCGCGACCATGGCCGCGCGGCCGACGTGGCAAAATTGATGGACGCCGCTCAGACCGCCTAAATTGGCGTAGTCACCGATCGTCACGTGACCTCCCAAGGAGACCTGGTGACTCAATGTAACGTGATCGCCGACAATGCAATTGTGGGCGACGTGAGATTGGGCGAGCAGCGCGCAGTCGTTGCCTAGAACGGTCTCTGAGTTCTCTTCGGTTCCGCTATGGATGGAAACGTATTCCCGGATAATGTTGCGGTGCCCGATGCGGGCATAGGTCACGGTCCCCGGGACGTATTTAAGGTCCTGCGATTGGACGCCAAGGGTGACGAAGGGAAATACATCGCAGTCCTGGCCGATGGAGGTATGCCCATCGACCACGACGTGGGAACGAAGTGTCGTATGGTTGCCAATGGTCACGTCGGCGCCGACGGTGCAGAACGGACCGATATTGCAATCGTCCCCGAGTTTCGCGTCGGCGTGGACTTCGGCGGATTTGTGAACGTTAATGGCCATACGACAAGGGGTTAACCAATCATCTAGTCGCACCCCAATATACAACGAAAATCAAAGAAAATGAATAAAAAATGGAGAAAGGATGAAATCTTTGTTGTGTCCTCTTGGAAGGGTGGCCTTATAGACCTAGGTCATTTTATTGGCCATCGCGCGTTCGTATGGGGTCATATCCATGGCGGGATAACGCGCTGCAACGCCTTCCACCGTCTCGGGTGTCCAATATTCGTGGCCTGGGGACGGAAAACCTAGCAGGGTACGTTCTTCGGGCGAGGCCCCTTCGATCCATTGGCGAAATTCAGGTCGTATGGCCTGGGCGGACCAACCCACGATGCCTAGCCACTTCCACGCAGCCGGGGCGTAGGTAATAAATTGACCGATTCGGCCCGCGTCAGTTCGGAACGGCGTGCCCCGATGAAACGTCCGCATGCTGTACGCGAGCAACGAGCCAGCGGGTACCACCACGTTAATTTCGTTGTCGTACAGCTCGGCTCGATCTTCGCGCGAGTAGTGCGCGGGCCAGCGAAGTTTTTCTGGGTAGTGCGTCCAAGAACACACGGCCGTTGGCGCGTGGTCTGCCGAGACGTCGGTGTAGTAAAGCAAGTAGGCCGTTTGCCAGTACGCAGGATCGTCGGGAGGATACGCCAGTGTGTGGTTGCCGAAGTCGCAGTGCATGCCTTGGTCTCGGTCACCGGGGTGTCCCTTGCATTTGACGCTGAGGTGGGACTGTTCGCAGTAGAGGTCGTCGTGCCCCATCATCTCTGCGGCAAACGCCCGCAGTTCAGGATGTAGGGTGATGTCGTTCAAGAATAAACCGGTGTAAGGAAATTGCATCGGACCTTGACCGTGGATGCGGCCACTCTCCCAGCCCTCGGGTTTCGGGAGGCTCGGATCGTCGCAGTACTCGACCCACCCAGGCAGGGTGTGGGTTAGATCTGAACGGGCACCCTCCAGCTCCTCGGCGGTGAGAAAATTCTCCACGATCACGAAACCGTGGTCTCGGTAGTGATCGATGTGTGCCTGCTGAAAACGCGTCACATTAAGGACTTAAATCAAAGGTGTTCGAGAAACCAGTCGCGCGCCATCGTTGAGGCCTCGCGATAGTTCTCGTCATAGATATCGTAATGGCCTCCCGGGAAGACGTGATAACGCGAAGTCGTGGTTGCCGGCAAAGCCTCGTGGGCTGCCATACCGGAATTTTCGCGACCTCCGTATTCTTCGTCTTCTTGATCGAGGATGAGTGTAGGTACGCTAACGGTACGGGCGGCGACCCGAGGAAGGTAACGCCACATGGTCCGGGCGTCGCCGGCACCCTTGAGTGACTCCGGCATCGCGGGAGATCGAGGCACCGACCACAGTTTGCCTTTCGCCATGGCAGCACCCAGTGCCTGGCCTTCGGGCGGCACGGTAGGATGGCCGTCTTCGTCCGTCGGAGCGCCCATCGCTGGCACCTGACTGACAACGGCCCGTATTCTTGGATCGGTGCCAGCGACGAAAATAACGTGACCTCCCCCAAAACTTGATCCCCAGAGGCCTACGCGCTTGGGATTGATCTGGGGATGGTCCAGGAGGTAATCGAGGACGTTGTGGATGTCTCGATTCTGGTCGAGTGGGTCCACGACTTCACGGACGGGATAGGCACTTACCGTGATCGAACCATCTGCGTCGGGGGATGGTTGCGCGTCGGGCGTCGCCAACCGCGCATCGCTCTCGTACCAACCGCGGTAATCGAAGGTAAGGCAAGCAAATCCAGCTTCGCAAAAAAAAGGCGCGTACGTCGTACTCAGGTGTGCTTTAGGTCCGGCCCAACCATGGCAGAGAAGGATTGCAGGGAATCCGCCGTCGTCGCTTGAGCTCTCTGGGATGAATAAGTCAGCCGCGAGACGCGTGCCTTCGCTCCAAATGGTAATCTCTTCCTTCAAAGATTCTGTCGCCTCGACCAACGCAGCGCATATATTGCCGGTTGCGAACCGGGAGGTCACGTAGCGGATGGAATCCGTGTAGGAGGAATGTATGGCTGCAACCAAGAGGGTCCACGAGGTCGAAGACGATGCCCTCGCGGCAATCGATTACTGCTATGAGCAAGGGTGGACGGACGGATTACCCGTGGTGCCACCCGAGCGCAACCGGGTCGAGGCAATGCTGGCCATGGAGGGGCGTCCGCCCGAGACGGTGATCGCGAGTCATCCTGCCACGGGGCTGGAGTGCAGCCTTCACGGTGCCGCGGTGAATGCCGTGATGGCGGGCTGCCTGCCCGAGTATTTCCCGGTCGTTGTCGCCGCCCTAGAGGCGGTGAATGAACCCGATTACAGCTTTCACGCGGCGACGGCGAGTACCGGTGGCTCGGCGCCCATGGTCATCGTGAGTGGCCCGGTCGTTCACGAGTTAGGTATGAATTCGGCAGGCAATGTATTTGGACCAGGGAATCGAGCCAACGCCACCATCGGGCGGGCGATGCGGCTCGTCATCATGAACGTATTCGAAATGCTGCCCGGTATTTCCGACCAGTCGACCCAAGGTCATCCCGGTAAATACGCCTCGTGCATCGCCGAACGCGCCGAGTCGAGCCCGTGGGATCCATTGCACGTCGAGCTCGGTTATGGAGAAGACATTTCCACCGCGACGGTGTTTGCAGGTTCTGGCTTCTGCAACGTCGAAAACCATGGTGGCAATACGCCCGAGTCGATTTTGGATTGTGTTGCCGATGCGATGGCCAGCCTCGGATGCATCACCATCGGGCAGTCCGTGGTGGTGTTGTCACCCGAACACGCAGACATTGTCGCAGCCACAGGTTGGAGCCGTGGGGACGTGTGCCAGTACCTATTCACCCAAGCGAATCAGACCGTTGAGATCATGCAGCGAGTGGGAAAATACGTCGAGAGGGAACACGTGCGCCAAGGGACCGAACACGTGCATCGAGGTTTTGGCCCAGAAGACATACTCCTCTTGGTTGCGGGCGGTGATGCCGGCGGACACTCGTGCTTCATTCCCTCGTGGAGTCGTACGCGGGCATCGATGATGCAATCGAAGCCGATTGGAGTGTGCATTGACTGTTAATTACATAAAGAGGAGGTGTTCATGAGTATCGAACTAATGGATCCGGGCGCAGATGGGGATGGCGCGCCGACACGCGTCGCGGCGCCGCGTCTGGCCAATTTGGATGGAAAGAAGATCGGCCTGTTGTCGAATGGCAAAGCCAATGCGGAGTTGTTGGTGCGCGAGACGGCGGCCCGGTTTGAGAAGGAACACGGCTGTTCGGTGGTTCACTTCATCGACAAAAGGAACGCCGGCAAGCCAGCGGACCCTGCCTATCTGGCCGAACTGGCGGCGGAAGCCGATTTTCTGATTACGGCGGTCGGCGACTGAGGAAGTTGCTCAACGTGCAGTGTGCATGACGGTATTTCCTTTGAAGACCACCACAAACCCGCATTGGTCATTTGTACGCACCCGTTCGAGCCGACGGGGCGGAATATCGCGCGTGCGTTGGGGCTCGCTGATTACCAGTTTGCGATGGTTGATCACCCGATCGGTAGCCGGAGCGATGAAGAGATTCGAACGCGCGCCCAAGATGCTTACGAACAAGGCCGTGCGATCCTGACGAATGGATCCGACGTTTGATAAGTTAGAACCTTTCGACACAGAGAGCGTGCGAACGGATAGTGAGTTAACCAAGGGAGACAAGAACGATGGTAGCAATGGTCGTGACAGACAAGGGCGAAATTCGCGGGTCGGAAGAAGACGGGCTTTTGGTGTTTCGAGGGGTTCCCTACGCGGCCGCGCCCACAGGTGAACTACGCTGGCAACCACCACAACCGCATCCGCCGTGGGATGAGGCCCTCGAGGCGACCGGGTTCGGCAATCAAGCTCCGCAAAATGCCAGCCCAATTGACGGTTTGTTTGGAGGGTCCGCTGAGCCGGCTGCTCAAGGAGAGGATTGCCTCTTCCTGAATGTCTGGACCCCGGGGACAAACAACGCCGAACGTCCGGTGATGTTCTGGATCCACGGCGGAGCTTTTACGATTGGAGCCGGATCCCAGCCCCTATACGACGGCCAATATTTGGCACGGGACGGCGACGTCGTAGTGGTGACGATCAATTACCGCATGGGTGCCCTCGGCTTCCTGAACTTAAAAGAGGCCACTGGCGGGAAAATTGGGGCTACCGGTAACGAAGGGTTGTTGGACCAAGTGGCAGCGCTCGAATGGGTGAGAGACAACATCGCGGCGTTTGGCGGTGACCCGACCAACGTGACCATTTTTGGCGAAAGCGCCGGGGGCATGTCCGTGGGTTGCTTGCTCGCCATGCCGAGTGCCGAGGGACTCTTCCATAAAGCCATACCCCAAAGCGGTGCTTGTCACACGGCGCTTTCGAAGTCGGAAGCTTTGAGGGTGGCCGAGACGGTGATGGAACTGCTTGAGACCGACGATCCCGATGCACTGATGGAGCTGTCCGAGGCGGCCTTGACGGAAGTCCAAACCAAGCTTAGTGCGATCGCGTCTGAACGGGGGTTGCCGGGCATGTCTTTTCAACCGGTCATCGACGGCGATGTGTTGCCGACGATACCGATCGAACGCATTCGCGCTGGATCGGCGGCCGGAATCGCTATTATGGCGGGCTGTACCACGGAAGAGTGGAAGCTCTTTTCCGCACTCGACCCACTCGCGACGAACATGTCGGAAGACGCGCTTACCGAGGCCATCAGTGACATCTTTGGCGATTCGGCCGCCGACGTCATTGGAAGTTACCGTTCCTGGCTTGCGGACAGCGGCAAGGGCATTGGCCCTGGCGACGTTTCGGCTGAGATCATGACGGATCGTGTCTTCTGGGTCCCCGCAATGGCGCTACTTGAAGCACAGCGTGCGCATGACGCGCGGACCTACGGCTACCTTTTTGATTGGAAATCGCCGCTGATGGGTGGTGCCATGGGTGCCTGCCACGCGGTGGAGTTGGGATTCGTTTGGGGAACCTACGATAAGAACGGGGCCGGCAGTTTCTTTGGTGAGGGACCAGCAGCCGATGCCCTATCAGACTTCACGAGGGCTGCGTGGATACGTTTCGCTCATACTGGGCACCCGGGTGGTGGTTCTGGGCCTGCCTGGCCGAGTTACGATGCTGAAAGCCGAGCGACCATGGTTTTCTCGAATTCGCCCGACGTGGTCACGGATCCAGCTGATAGCATCCGGGAGCTTTGGACAGGGGTGCCGGAATCCAAACTCGGGACCCTGTAAACTACACCGTGAAGCGAATCGGTTGGGCCTTTGTCCAGCACATAGATGAATGAGGTATTACGTGCGATTTAACCGGCCAACGTGGTCACGTCGTCTTGGTGTAAGTCTTGTTGTAGCCCTCACGGGGTTGGTCTTCGGGACCTACCAAGTGGCCAAGGCCGAGTCCTTGACCGCAGAAGAATTGATGAGCCGCGCGCTCGAACTGACGCGTGGTACGAGCTCCTACTCAGAACTCGTGATGCGCATCCAACGACCGGACTGGAACCGCTCCTCCACCATCGTTGCATGGACACGTGGACAAGACGAGGCGCTGATACGGTTCACGGCACCGGCGAAGGACGCGGGCAACGCGGTGTTGAAAAAAGGCGAGAAGATGTGGACGTTCGCGCCCGCGCTCAAGCGATCGATACGGCTGCCGAGTAGCATGATGTCGCAGAGCTGGGGTGGATCGGATTTCTCGTACAACGACCTGTCTCGATCCGATGAATTGTTGCGCTACTACGATCTTTCTGTCGTCGAGACAACGGTCGAGGATGGCCATACGATTTACACCATTGATGCGGTTCCCCACGACGATGCCCCGGTGGTCTGGGGTAAAGAGACCATGGTCGTCCGGGACGATTACGTGATGCTGTCGCAGACCTATTTTGATCAATCGATGACGCCGATCAAACGGCTCGAAACGCAACGGGTCGCTGAGCTGGGTGGCCGCACGATAGGCGTCTTGATGCGTATGTCAAACCTCGAAGAGCCACAAGAATGGACCGAGATCGAATACGTCGAAGCCGACTTTGATGCCGACGTCGCCGATCGTAAGTTCACTTTATTTTCGCTGACGTCGGGTCGTTAAATCGGATCATGGGTTAATACGTGATGAGCGCTGGATTTTCGTTGCTGTTTGTCCGCGTCGGATGGCGAAATTTATGGCGGAATCGGGGGCGGACCTGGCGGACCGCGGCGAGCATTGCCGTCGGTGCGACGATTGTGATTTTCGGGATGTCTGTACAAAAGGGCATGTACGGGGACATGATCGATCTGGCTACACGGCTTGGCAGCGGTCACCTGCAGGTCCAGCACACCCAATACCTCGATGATCCCCGACCAAAGTATCTGATCTCCGGGGCAGAGTCCTTGGCTAGACAAATGGAGGCACTGCCGGAGGTGGCAGCGACCACGGTCCGCGCCGAGGCGTTCGCCCTGGTTTCGATTGGTGAAAAGAGCGTGGGTGCGTTGATCCAAGGCGTCGATCCTGAACGTGAACGCGTGGTCTCGGATTTACCGAAGAGTCTTTCGCAGGGGACCTATCTTGCGCAATCGGATCATGCATATGTCGGCGCCGGGCTAGCGCGCAATCTTGGTGTTGATTTGGGCGATGAGGTCGTCGTCTTGGGGACCGGTGTTGGGGGCAGTGTTGCGGCCATGGTGTTGACCGTGGGCGGTATTATGGAAACGGGTCAATCGGCCGTCGATCGTTCGGTTTTACAGGTTGCATTGCCCGCTCTCCAAGCTGCCTTTGGCTTGGGTGACGGAGGTCATCGTGTTGTCGTCAATTTACATAACATTGACGCCATTGATCGAGCGGTAGAGGCAATCCAACCGATGCTGACGCGAGGCTCCGTGATTCGTGACTGGAAGGTGTTGATGCCCGACGTTGACCAGGCTGTTGCCCTCGATCGAGTGATGGGAGAGTTCATCTACGTGATCCTCATCCTGATTGTGGTCTTTAATATTGGCAACACGTTGGTGATCACGATTCTTGAACGAACGCGGGAATTCGGGTTATTGCTTGCGATCGGCATGCGCCCACAGGCGATCATGGGCATGATCATTGTTGAGGCTCTCGCCTTATGGCTGGTGGGCTGCCTGCTCGCCTGGGTGTTAAGCACTGCGCTGCTCGCGTACCCGGTGATGGTGGGTATTCCTCTAGAGTCGATGGGGGTCGAAGAGTTGGTCCAGGGATTTGGTATCCCGGTCCCCGATGCCTTGTATGGTGGCGTTGATGCTCGGACAGTGCTGATGGGCCCGCTCGCGATCGGCGCTGGAGGGCTACTCGCGTCGATGTTTACCATGATGCGTATCTGGCGGCTGCAGCCGGTCGAGGCATTAAGAGATGAAGAATAATGACTGAGATCACGATGTCGTCGATATCGTTAAATCCGCCCCGTTCGATCGTACAGGTATCGGTCGTTTCGGTTGCCTGGCGTAATCTTTGGCGCAACAAGCGGCGCACATCGTTAATGGTGTCCAGCGTGGCCTTTGTTGCCTTCCTGATTGTCGTGATGCACTCGATGCAGGTTGGCATATTTAGCACCATGATTGATATGCAGGCGGACCTGTTGCATGGGCACGCTCAAATTCAACATCCGAGTTATGACGACGACCCTCGGGTTGAGTACACGGTGCCGCGTGCTGCCGCGGTGCTCGATCGCATTCGATCGGACCCGCGCGTGCGAGTGGCGACGCCGCGTGTCATGACCTATGGCCTGGTATCGGTCGGCGAGAAGAGTGTTGGCGCCATGGTCGTTGGGACGGATCCTGATCAAGATTTTGCAGCGTTAAGGACCAGCGTGGCTGCTGGACGCTATTTGCAACGAGACGGTGAAGCCGTTGTCGGTAGCGTACTTGCGCGGAACCTGGGGGTGGACGTTGGCGATGAAATCGTCTTCCTAGGATCGGGCAAAGAGGCGGGCGTTGCGGCGCTTGTTTCCACAGTGGTTGGCACATTCACCAGCGGCATGGCGGCCCTTGATCGTTCTCAGGTGTACGTCACGTTGTCTGATCTTGGCGACGCGCTGGGTCTTACCGATGAAGTCCACGTGATCGCGCTGCAACTCGACTCGTACACGACGAGTCAGCCACTCGTCGATAGCTACAACGGGAAAATCCTGGGGAATCGATTAATCAATTGGGAGACGTTGCTGCCCGAGGTCGCCCAACAATTTGAAATAAAGATCATTGGGTCCACTGCGTTTTATGTGCTGTTTGTTGTGCTGGTGACGTTTGGTGTCGTGAACGCGTTCATCATGACGGTGTTCGAGCGAACACAAGAATTCGGTGTTCTGCTCGCGCTCGGTATGAGGCCTGGGGCGATCATTGGGATGCTCCAGATTGAAGCCTTGTGCATGTCGGTCCTTGGCCTGGTGGTGGGCATGAGCCTAGCC
Organism: Pseudomonadales bacterium; assembly: GCA_022448085.1. Classification (GTDB taxonomy): domain Bacteria; phylum Pseudomonadota; class Gammaproteobacteria; order Pseudomonadales; family Azotimanducaceae; genus UBA11889. The sequence continues at coordinate 51,143 of JAKUTH010000013.1, forward strand.
GTGGTGGTGGTCTCGTTTACGCAAATCCCTATCGCATCTCTCGGGGAGACGTTGAATGACGCCTATGTGACTTTGAACCTACCCGAAGTGCTCAGTGGTCGTTTCAGCGTGCGAGCTGCGATGGTCACCGTCGCGGTCATTGTGGTTGCGACGCAACTGGCGGCGATTTTTTCGACGCTTAGGTTGTATCGAATGAAGGTGGTCGAAGCTCTCGTGGCGGAAGAATAGCGATGTCGTTGGTAAAAGTTGGCCAACTGGCGTGGCGTAATCTCTGGCGCCAACGTCGACGTAACGTGACCATGCTCGTGGCGCTTTCGTTTGCCGTGATGGGGGTGGTTTTTCTCAATGCGTTTCTACGGGGCATGACCGCGCAGATGGCGGACAGTGCCGTGAATAACATGCAAGGACATGTGAAGGTTTTGCAGCCGGGTTACCTGGATGATCCCGGCATCGACAAGAGCTTTGTGCTCGAGTCCGAGTGGTCTCCCGAGATACCAGCGGGACAGATGCAGGGTTGGGCACGGCGCGTACGGGTACCCGCGGTGATCATGAGCGAACGGGAAACGCGAGGGATCGAGTTAATTGGGATTGATCCGGCCCAAGAATCGATTTCTTTTGTTGCCGACTGGACGATTGAAGGCGAAGGATTACAGGGCCCCGACGATCGGCGCATTCTCGTTGGCAAATCGCTCGCGGAACAGCTTGAAACCGTGGCAGGACGGCGGCTAGTGATCATCACCCAGGGCGCGGACGGTCGCAGCCGCGAGGCCGGTTATCGGATCGCCGGGACGTATCAAAGCGAAGCCTCGGCGGTCGAGAAGCTTTATGTTTTTACTGGTATTGAGGCTGCCCAGGCACTACTCGCATCGGACGCAGTCACCGAGGTGTCGGTGCGGTTGACGGACGCAAAACACCAACCGACTGTACTCGAGAGCCTGATCGCAACGTTCATCGGTCTGAACGTGTTCACCTGGCAAACGCTGGAACCCATGGCTGCTGCGATGATGCAGATGTCCGATGCCATGATCTACATCTTGTTCATTATTATTATGACGGCACTCGTGTTCGGTCTCGTGAATACGGTGGTGACCGCGATCATGGAGCGCTACCGCGAGATCGGCATGCTCCGCGCGCTAGGCATGCGAGCCGGTGCCGTGTTGTTGCAAATCGTGGCCGAATCGACATTGATTATGTTACTCGGCGTCGCGATCGGAACGGCGGCTGGGGGTGGCTTATGCTTGTGGTTGTCCGATGGCATTGACCTCTCGGCGTTTGCCGAAGGGCTGGAGGGTTTTGGGATGGCCTCAAGTGTGCTGGTTCCGATGATATTGCCGGCCGACGTGGTTTTTGTGGTGGTGGCCAGCGTGGTAATGGGTATTGTGGCAAGTTTCTTCCCGGCATTACGCGCTGTGCGACTAAATCCCCTGGAAGCGATGCGACATTGAGGAGTACAGCATGAATACAGTGGCGAGATGCCATAGCGTTTCTCGAATCTACGACGATGAAGTTGCGCCCGTGCACGCGCTCAGGAATGTCGATTTCCACCTCGAACGGGGCGAATTCGTGAGCCTTGCGGGGCCTTCCGGGTCGGGAAAGTCCACCTTGCTGCACGTGATCGGTGCCTTGGACGAACCCACCGACGGATCGGTGGAAGTGGACGGGGTGTCACTCGACGGATTAAAGGCCCGGGAGCTATCGGACCTTCGGCTTGAAAAAATCGGTTTCGTGTTTCAAGCCTTCAACCTGATCCCCGTACTGACGGCCCGAGAAAACGTTGAATTCATCATGCAGCTGCAGGGGATTGATTCGGCCTCGAGGCGGGAACGGGCGGAAGAGGCGCTCAGATCGCTCGATCTAGGGGAGCTGGCAGACCGGCGGCCCAATGAGATGTCGGGGGGTCAGCAGCAACGTGGCGCAATTGCGCGCGCGAGCGTAACCAATCCGGTGTTGTTGCTGGCCGATGAACCGAG
>JAKUTH010000130.1 GCA_022448085.1 Pseudomonadales bacterium
CGGCTTGCCGAACGGCTAGCGAACATGATGCCGGACGGCATGGACGCCGTTTTCTTTACTAACTCGGGATCCGAATCTGTTGATACCGCACTCAAGATTGCACTGGGGTATCACCACGCGCGTGGGGAAGGCCAACGGACCCGGTTGGTAGGGAGGCAACGTGGGTATCACGGTTCTGGATTTGGTGGTACGAGTGTTGGTGGTATCGGCAACAACCGTATTGCGGCAGGGCCCTTGCTTCCGGGTGTACTCCATCTTCCGGAAACCTACGATGCGGAGCATCAGGCATTTAGCAAAGGCCAACCCTCCTGGGGAGCCCACCTCGCGAATGATCTTGAACGCATTATTGCGAGCAACCACGCGAGCACCATCGCGGCAGTCATTGTTGAACCGTTCGCTGGCTCGGGCGGTGTATTGGTACCCCCTGTCGGTTATCTGGAGCGACTTCGTGAAATCACCGAAGCGCATGGGATCTTGCTCATCTTCGATGAGGTGATTACCGCATTCGGGCGGTTGGGTTGGGCTTCTGCATCAGAGAGACTAGGTGTTGTCCCTGACATCATGTGTACCGCTAAGGGACTAACCAGCGGCGCGGTGCCTATGGGAGCGGTGGTAGTGCAGGAGAAAATTCGAGAAGTCTTTATGAAGGGACCACCCACGGCGATCGAGTTTTTTCATGGCTACACGTATTCAGGTCATCCTCTTGCGGCTGCGGCAGCTCACGCGGCATTGGACGTTTATGAAAACGAGAGCTTGTTTGAGCACGTTCGCGGGCTCGAAACCAGTTGGGAAGCAGGATTACATGCGCTCGCCGATAAGCCGAACGTGATCGACGTGCGTAATTTTGGTCTCGCGGGTGCGGTGGAATTGCGGCCACGAGACGGCGCGCCGGCCGAACGAGCGATGGCGGTATTTCGCGAGGCGTTTGACCGAGGTCTTTTGGTTCGCGCCACGGCAGACATTGTTGCTCTAGCGCCTCCGCTTGTGATCAGTGAAACAGAGATCGATCAAATGCTCGGGATACTCGGTGACGTGTTGGATGACATTGACTAGTTGTTGGACTCAGGAAGATTAGCGGAGAGACAAATGGCGCATACGGAGATCACGGGACATTTCATCGGTGGCAAATCAGATGTCAGTGGTTCGCAGAAGCTCGAGCGACTTGATCCAGCAACCGGTGAACAGATGGGTTACGTCACGCTTGCAGACGAAAAGACGGTCAATGCTGCTGTTGATGCGTCGAAAATTGCTTACCAAGACTGGCGAGTCGTCGAGCCGGCAAAACGTGCGGCAATTCTGAGGCGCTTTTGCGAGTTGGTGACCGCCCACGCTGACGAACTTTGTCTACTGGTTACGCGCGAACACGGTAAAACATTATTGGATGCTCAAGGCGAGCTTCAGCGGGGTATAGAGAATATCGAATATGCCACGGGGATCGCCGAACACTTAAAGGGCGAATACACAAAGGCGGTTGGTCCGGATATCGACAGTTGGAGTCAGATGTCCCCCTTAGGCGTCGTTGTCGGCATTACACCGTTTAACTTTCCTGTAATGGTTCCTATGTGGATGTTCCCGCTAGCCGTTGCTTGCGGGAACACGTTCATATTAAAACCTTCGGAGAAAGTTCCTACAGCAGGTTACCGATTAGCGGAACTTTTCTCGGAAGCGGGACTCCCCGATGGGGTTTTCAACGTTGTTCAAGGCGATCAAGAGACTGTCGGATGGTTATTGAATCATCCGGACATCAAGGCGGCGAGTTTTGTTGGTTCGACGCCGGTTGCACGATCCATATACAAAGCTTCAGGCGACAGTGGCAAGCGAGTTCAAGCCCTTGGCGGCGCAAAAAATCATGCGGTTGTGCTTCCTGACGCAGATGTTGAAACTGCGACAAATGCCATTATGGGTGCAGCATATGGCTCGTGCGGCCAACGCTGTATGGCGTTGTCGGTGGTGGTATCGGTTGGTGATGAGACGGCGGACGCGGTTGCCGACGTATTGAGTCAAAAGGTATCGGGACTAAACATCGGTCCTGGTGTGGATAATCTCGATATGGGACCCCTGAACAGCGGTCCGCAACGGGATCGAATCGTTGGTTTGATCCAAGAAGGGGTTGATCAAGGAGCCACCATACTGGTTGATGGACGAAGGCATGCCAGTTACCAACAGCCTGGTTTCTATCTCGGCGGAACGCTCTTTGACAACGTTCAACCCGGCATGTCGATTTATGACGAGGAGATCTTCGGGCCGGTTCTTTGCCTTGT
>JAKUTH010000131.1 GCA_022448085.1 Pseudomonadales bacterium
TTCATGTCGTCGATGTTGCACTCGATTTCGAGATTGGTTTCACTTTCCAGCGTCGATTCGACCTCGCCTAGGCTCAAACGAAGGACGTTGGGTACTTCGAAGTCCTTAACGCCGATACCGTAGCCAATATCGGTGGTCGAGAATGTCGCGGGTGTTTCGAAATCATCGACCACGGTCTTCAGGATCGCGGCGCCTGTGGGTGTGGTGGCTTCAGACGATACTCTGCCGCGACTGGTCGGAACGCCTTTTAGGATTTCAGCGGTGGCGGGCGCGGGGACCGGCATCACGCCGTGCGCACAGCGGACGGTACCGCTGCCGAGTTCGACGACGCCGCAATACACGAGGCTCGGATCCAAGTAGTCGATGCCGTTTGCCGCCGAGACGATGTCGACGATGGAGTCGGTTGCACCGACTTCATGAAAGTGAACTTCGTTCGGCTCAACACCGTGGATGCCACCTTCAGCGACCGCGATGTTCGTAAAAATGTCCGTCGCGAGCTCGGTTACGCGAGCGGAATAATTGGCGGCATCGATCAAACCTAAGATCGTTGGAAGGTGTCGGTGTTCGGGTTCGTTGGTGGTGTCGACAACCACGCGGGCGTGGGTCCCTGTGATGCCCATTTTGCTTTCACGTTCGACCGTTAATCGAAATTCACTACCGAGTTCGAGCCGATCTAGTTCTTGGCACAAGTACTCGTGCGGTACGCCGATATCGATAAGGGCGCCAATATGCATGTCCCCGGATATTCCGCTGAAGCACTCGTACAAGAGACCCCGCGTCACTAAGCGAGCATCCGGTGGGTTGGTGCACAAAACTCGTCGATTTTGATGCCGTGGGAGCAGGCATTTCGACAGGGTTCGCCGGAACAATTGAGGCACGCGGAAGCGTTGGTCTCGATTTTGGCGTATTCGTCTCGTGCCAGTTCGACGTCTTGATAGTCGGTTGCGTACATGCGTGTTCGTAACACGTCAGCGATATCAACGCCGAACGGACATGCGCCGCTGCAGTCGTTGCACGCGTGGCGACAATAACTGGAGCCATTTAGCTTGGCGTAACGTTGGAGGAGTTCCAGGTCACCGAGCGCGAGTTGGTGCGACCCCGATGCACCCAGGTATTCGTCGATTCGTTCCCGATCGCGCATGGTGACGACCAGAGCATCGACGTCGGTGTTTGATAATACCCATCGAAACGCGGCCTGTGCGAACGTCGTGCCTTGTGTTTCGTAGGGCCGCATGTCATTTAACCGTGCCCCGTGAAGCGTCTTCATAACAACGGTGCCGACGTCGAGTTCCTTTGCTTTTCTTAAGACCCGTGGCAATTCGGGCTGTTTGGCAATCCAGTTGACGGAACGAGTGAGTTTGGAAAGGAACTCAGGATCTTGGTTGAAGTTATACGCACATAAAATGACGTCGACCATGTCCTGGTCGAGCGCGTAATCAAGGCAATGCACCAAGTAACCTGCATGGCCCGACATGCCGACAAAACGGATCTTTCCTTGTTTCTTGGCAAGGTGTGCAAACTCGTGCCACTCAGGGCTTTTTAGGCGATTAACGTCGTTCACTGCGTGCGCCATATAGACGTCGATGTAATCCGTTTTAAGGCGGGTCAATGACTGGTCGAGGTGGGACATCATTTGTTCTTTGGACCAGTCTGCCTTGCCTTCGACTTTGGAAACCAGCACAACTTTGTCGCGCATCCCCTGAAAGACGTTGCCGAGTACCTGTTCCGCGGCGCCACGGGTGTAGCCGTAGGCGGAGTCGAAGTAATTGATGCCACGGTCGAGAGCATGGCGTACGACGTCTTCTTGCCCGCGACGCAACGCGGCAGAACCAAAAGAAATATCCGAAATTTGAAGATTTGTCCGTCCCAGCCTGCGGTAGCTTCGTACCTCGTTGAGGCCGTTATTGGGTGGTGTGTTCGTCGCGTGAGTCGCGAGACCCGTGGCTGCGCCTGTTAGCGCGGTCCAGCGAAGAAACTCTCTTCGATTCGGCCGCTTGAGGTCGCTCATCTGCATTCACCCGATCGGTTTGCTGTGTGCTAAGCGTACTCTTGGGTCGATTTGTCGTCGAGCCACACAAATTAACCTCCAGGCCCGGCCCGGCTGATGTTGTTTCAACCACACCGTGAACCTAGTGTCTTGAGTGGGTTAAAGTTGAGCGAAAGCCACTCTGGGGAA
>JAKUTH010000132.1 GCA_022448085.1 Pseudomonadales bacterium
ATTGCATCGCGCGAAGCAACGAATTGCCCACTCATCGTTAAGCTGTCACCAGACGTATCCAATATTGGAGACATCGCATCTGCCGTCGCGGACGCGGGAGCCGACGCCGTTACCGTCGCAAATTCAATGCCGGCGATGGCAATCGATATTGAAAGCCGCCGACCTAGGCTTTCGTTTGGCAGGGGCGGACTTACTGGGCCGGCCGTACGACCCATCGTGACGCGTCTCGTCTATGAATCGGCTCAAGCAACTGACATACCCGTGATTGCCTCAGGCGGAGCTTCGAACTGGCGCGACGTTGTCGAATTCTTGCTTGCAGGCGCGAGCGCTGTACAAGCGGGCACTGTAAATTTCGTCAACCCACGAGCAAGCGTCGAGATGGCGGAGGGACTCGAAACATACTGCCGACAAAGCGGTATCAATTCGCTCACCCAGCTCGTTGGCGCGGTGGACATGCCATGAAAGGCACGGCTGTACCGGAGGCGATCGGGCGCGCGAGAACCTGCGCCAGATCCTGATCGATGAAGGTCCGCCTGAAGACTAGATAAGGTTGTTGCGCGCTGGGATCGGAGTCAATTCTGCGGCGGTTCGCTGGTCAGCGCGGCCAATACTTCGCGCGTCGCCGCTATCTGCTCACGACTCATCTGCAAAAACGTGTGACGACCATTCGGGCTCGGCTCGAAAGTTGTTTCACCGGTTTCTTTAATGGTCACCTGTCCCGGTTCGGACATGGCAAAATAGTTGTGGTCCGGACGTACCGCCCACAACACGCTGGTTAAATCCCACGTTGGTCGTTCGTGCGGCGTGGGTATGTAGCGCTGATACGACTCGGCTATCGGGTGTCGCTCGACGTAGCGAAAGTCACGTTCGATGCTGATTGCTGGATAACGAACCGCCAGGCCGATTTCGAAACCACTCCATATAATGGGTGTCGGCCATTCCCGAGCCAGTTTCCGGGCTGCCGGGATATCTCTGATGACGTTGAATTCGAGGTGAACCTTGCCATCAATCGGCGCAAAGGCACCCGCCATAATCGAGATGGCTTTAACTTTCCTGGTGATGAGCGCCATCCCGTCGAGATCGGAATATTGGTCCTTTTTTGAGTCCATCAGCCGTGCCAGATTCGTCGAAAATCCGACCTGCACGATGACGACGGAGAGGTCGTCCTGGGCAGCCAACGTTTTCCGCAGAACATTGACGGCATTCGCAACGCTATCGCCAAGATTCAAATCGTGCGGGTAGACGAATTCGCCGTCGACTTTTTCCAGCGTAACGTCCGTGAATCGACTCTTTTGCGGGGTTGCGCCGTCTTTGACGATGCCGATAGGGATATTGCCTCGGCCATAAAAAGTATTGAGCGCATCCACGTAGGGAGCACACTCTGCATGATCTTTGGTGATAGTCACCGCAAGTAATTCTGCCTCGCCGCGACTTTGCAGCGCATGCAGAGTAGCGAGCGCCATCGCATCATCGACATCGTTGCCGATGTCCGTATCAAAGATCAGTTTTACGGGCTCCGCGTGAGCTGATCTGAGAACGACAAAAAGCAAAAATGCGACGATGGATATCGAACGAAAAAAAATTGTCATATCAACTGTTGTTGTTCCAGCCAGTTACGTAACGGGACTGCATCGCGCTGCGGTAAGAACTTACCATTGGCATTGGTATCGTCACCCAATAGTTGCCGGCGAATCGGATCATTGCGAGTCAACACGGCTTCAGGAATGGTCATGTCGTCTTTGGGACGCGGCCAGCGGTAACCATAGCCGATAAAAATGGCTTTGCGCGTCACGTCGGAATTGTTCGGGCTTGCTGAGTGCCAGAGTCGCCGGTCGAACAAAACTGCATCCCCGGGGTCGCAACAGACCGCCACTGCATCCTGCGGTGCGCTGCCATCCTCAGGTAAATCAATGGCATTGTGCAGGTGGCTACCCGGGATAACAAAAAGATTCCCGCGGTCAGGTGTCGAGCAGTCGGAGAGCCAGTATGAAACTTTTAGCGACAGACGAGGCATCGGCGACGATTCCAACTCGACGTTCACCCTCCCGCTGTCCAAGCCTGAGACAAGCGCTTCGGGACACGGACGCGCTGGGTTTAAAGGGCGACAACTCCCTTGATG
>JAKUTH010000133.1 GCA_022448085.1 Pseudomonadales bacterium
CCACCCTCGACGAGAATTTGTGAAACACCTGCGGTGGTCTTGATATCTCCGACAATTGATTGAAACGCGGAGGCAATGGCAGTCGATATAGCACCCATGCCACCGCGCGCTAAACCCCAGGCGCCGATACTTCCATCGACGTCTCCCATTACGTGGTGCAGCAAAATGTACGAAGATCCGGGCGAATACACGCCTAATGCCGTGCCGATAATCCCGGAACTGGCCTTCGACTGTTTGATGAGCTCGTTCTCAAAGTAATCCTCCAGAAAATCCACTGCACTTAGCGTAAAGAATCGGACGTATTCGTAGATTTCCTTTTCACCCAGTGACCAAAATTGTTTGGCAAGGAACAGAAGTTCATGGATGTCACGTCGTCGAAATGAGGTGGGATCGGGAGGTGTGCGGAGCAACGTTTTCCGAATCAATCGCGCGTATCTGGTCAGATCAGCTTGGAAGCGGAACATCGAATCTGCGTCGTGTTTGGAGTGACGCTTCAGTTCAAGATAAGCGGCTTCCTCGCTGTTATAGGCGATCAGCGTGTTGCCAGCGTCGTCGTAATTCACGGAACCCAGATAGGGCACCAAAATGAGTCCGTGCCGGCTCAAATCCAGATCGCGATGGATAGCCTGGCGCATCAAGCTGCATACGTAGGAACAATTGGAGTATGTCCAACCCTCGTGTAATTCCCGGGATACAGCCGCTCCGCCTATGTAGTCGTTCTTTTCGACAACCAATACGTCGAGGCCTGCTTTTGCTAGATAAGCCGCATTCGTTAGGCCGTTATGGCCAGCCCCGATAACGATGGCATCGTAGTGCTTCATGACAGAATCTCATGCGCGGCATTGTGTCCGGGACCGCCGGTGATATCACCGCCAGGGTGGGATCCCGCCCCGCAAAGGTACAGATTTCGGACGGGTGTCTGATACTGCCCAGCACCGTAGGTGGGCCGCATCATGAACAATTGATCGAGGGCAAATTCGCCGTGGTGCCAGTGACCACCCGCCACTCGAAACCTTTGTTCAAGATCGATCGGAGTAAGAAGTTCTTTTGCGACAATCTGCTCGCGAATGGTGGGCGCATACAACGCGATTTTGTCGATAAGCCTGTCGGTGAACACATCCTTAGCCGCCGAATCCCACGCGTTTTTCATCTTGTAAGGTACGTACATCACTTGCGCAGATAACACGTGTTGTCCTTCCGGAGCGAGCGAGGGATCGTGCAAACTCGGAATCACGATCTCCATCACGGGATCAGTAGGGCATTGGCCATATTTTGAATCGTCGAAGGAGCGTTCAATCGTTGCCATATCCGGAGAAATGAGTAGCTGACCATCGGACTGATCTAATCCGGTGAATTTTGGCAAGTCGTGTAGTGCCAGATGGAGTTTTGCAACAAGGCCCTCTGAGCGAATCCGGCGAATCCGATTCGTAAACTCGATTTCAAGATTCTCGGCTCCTAGCAGTGTGAGAAACGTCGTCTTAGGGTCCGCCGAAGATACGATATTTCGGGCCGATACCTGTTCCCCGCCATCCATTTGCACGCCCGTCGCGCGAAGACCTTCCTTTCCTCCATGGACAGCGATCCGGCGAACGGGTGTATTGGTTCGAATCTCGACACCCCGGGATTCGGCCGACGAACGGAGTGCGTCAATTAGGCCCGATACCCCTCCAACAGGTAGCTCGTGTAGACCGTTCGTACCTCCAGACATTCGATAGAGCATTAACATGATGGAGTTGTTGGGCGAACGTGGAGCTTGCTTCGATCCGATGAGACCGTTCCAGCTAAGTAGGGCTTTCAGGATCGGGTGATCGAAGTACTCGTCCATGAGATCGTGAGTTGGCAGGGTGATGATCCGAAGAAACTCGCGCATGTCTTGCTTGCCCAGCATTCGCATCTTTAAGCCAAGTTGGGCGAACGACAGCACCTCGGGCAACGAATTGTTACCAATCGGAGGGACGGTTTTCAGCCAAAACGGTGCAAGCAGATTGGCGAAACGTTTGGTGAGTTTCGAGTAGTTCAAGTAAGCCGCCTGGTCTGTCTCGGGTACTCCGCTGACGGTATCGCCGTCGAGTAC
>JAKUTH010000134.1 GCA_022448085.1 Pseudomonadales bacterium
CCACTTTAAGGGCCAATTACCACTTGTAACGCCGAAGAATTGCGATAGTTTGCATCTGTCTGCGAATGCAGTTTTATTTTGCAAGTCAGGGTGTAGATATCCATTACGGCATGCTTTGCGCTCGAGGGTTAGCCCGGATTATTCATGAGGCCCAAGCGAATCATCGTCAGATAGGCCTTGGGGTAATAATAGCACGGGGGAGGAGTAACGTACGTAGGTCCCCCGCTCCCACTGTGGGGTTGAGGTTGTCAACGGTGTTGGTTACTGAGATGAGATCGGGAGCGACAAGGAGGACGACGACCAGAAGAGTTGAGTTAGGAGCCGCGCAGTAAAGCTTGGCCGACGTCACGGAAGTGGTCGAGGAAGGGCCACGAAGCGGAAAGGAACACGCGTACACGACGAGCTGTCACCTTGATTCGAGCGGCGACTTTGATCAGTCGCATCCGCCACGTACAAGCGTGGCCTTCACCAAGCGGATCCGCTTCGCGGCGGCGGTTAAAGTGGCGACGACGCGCACGACCGGTACGTGCTTCAACAGGAACATTGTCTTTGTCGAGGTACTCGCCAGACGTTTCGTCTGCGGGAGGATCGGCGATTGTTTGTCGTAACGAGACCAATAGGTTGTTCGCCAAGCTGTGCAGAAACATACGAAAACAATTGGCCATATAGCGATGATCGCTTAGCCGATCGGCACACAAATCACATTTCAATTCCTTGTTGCGATTCTCTCCTTCGCCACGTTCGCTGTACTCGTCGTAAACGCCGTGCGGCAACGTGCGAGCTCCGGGGCGATTGGTCACCACAGCTCGGCGGTTCGTTCCCTGGGCGTTCGCTTCGCACTTGACGATGACCCACCGCGGTTGTTGCCAGGTTCCAGCCTGATAGTCAAAGCCGGTGAAGAGCCGTTGAGGCTCACCAGTTTTTTCGCATTTTTCCACTGCTTTTTGCAGTAATTCCTCGGTGTTTCGCTTCAGCACGTTATTCATCCCGATGCCGATCGAGTATTCAACGTCGAGCCGCTCGCAGATCCTATAGAGCCATGGTTTGCCATATCCCGAATCAGCACGCACACGAATCAATACGTCCGGATACTTGTCACGCAAAGCCTGGACGATGCGTTCTAAATCGTCTCCGGCTCCGAGTGTCGGGTCGGCCGTGCCGTACAACAACGCCGGCAACACAACCATGTCGTTTTCGGCACAGGTGATGGCGCGAACCAGGTATTGGTACTGCTTGTAGTATCCGTGGAATAGTGTCAATTGTTGATCCCCGTGGGTGGGGTCGTCGAACACATCGATGTCCAGAGTTACTTCGCGCGGCGACTCTTCGAAGGAGTTGACAAAGCGGTCAATGAACCAGTCTTCCAACTGTAGAAGCGATCGCGCAGAAACGTTGTTCTCGAATCGTGAGATGGTGGGCTGACTTGCGAGATCGTCGTCATCCGGCAAACGATTGGCCAATAGCTTGAAGACAGCATCGCTACGCAAGACATCATGATCGTTCTGGTCTTCATATCCGGCGAGGATGCCAAACACACGGCTACGGACCATCTCCAGTAGGGAGTGATCAGGGTCGCATCTCCGGTCGTCCAGTTGCTGGGAAAAACCTTCCGTAAAACCAAGCTTCTGGTCCCATTGCCGAAAGATCAACAAGCCAGCATCTGTGGAAATATTCTCCTCGACCGGCTCCACAGAAATGCGTTTATCGGGTAAAAAGTCGAAGCTAACTTGCCAAACATCATGTAAATTCATATTGAGCCTCCAAGCGTCGAAGGAAGTATTGGTGTAATAACTTCTTAGACGCTCTTGGGGGCTCAAGAATTCCATCAATCATGAATAATCCGGGCTAGAGCATTGAAGTCGGTGATATCCACATCA
>JAKUTH010000135.1 GCA_022448085.1 Pseudomonadales bacterium
TGTTTACCGGGAGATGGGTCGGTGGTTGAAGGGCGTCTATCCGTGCTCGACGGGTCTTGTGGTGTCAGCGCTCGCGCGGCCTGAATGGCTGGTTGAGATTGAAGTCACCGCCGTGATTCCAGACGAGTCAAGTTGACGCTCGATGAGTTCGGGTAGCGACACGAGAGAACTGGATTCTCTTATCAAAGAGTTATTGGTGCTGGCTAAGGGGCCTCTGGCGAAGGCTCGCGTCTTGCCCCGGCAGGTGTATCTGTCGGAGGAATTTCTGGCGCGAGAAGAAGAGAGAATTTTTCACCAGGAGTGGTTGTGCGCCGGTCGAGAGGATGACATTCCCGAGGTTGGAGATTTCATTACGTACCAAATTGGTCGCCAGCCGATCATTGTGGTTCGTTTATCAAATCAATCAATCCATGCGATGGCGAATGTTTGCCGGCATCGCATGATGCGGCTTGTGGAAGGGCGGGGAAACGCCAAACGATTTGCTTGCCCCTACCATGGCTGGACGTACCGAATCGATGGTCAGTTGATTAGCGCGCCCCATATGGAATGCACAGCAGGGTTCGATAAAAAGCAGGTGACTTTGCCAACCATTCGCTGTGAATCTTGGGGTGGCTGGATTTACGTCACGCTCAATTCCAAGTCAGAGTCAGTCGCTGATCGGTTGCACGCCCTAGAACCGGTGGTGGCAAAGTATCGAATGGAGCGCTATGTGGGAATCTTCTCTGAGGACCGCGAGTGGAATACGAATTGGAAACTTTTGTGCGAGAATTTTATGGAGGGGTATCACCTGCCGGTGGCACATCGTTCTACCGTTGGAAACAATTTCCCAGTGCAAGATACGATTTTTGATTCACGTGGCGCATTCGACGGATTTACCTATCAGTGTTTCACTAAACCCAATGATTTACTGATTGGAGTTGCCCATCCGAGAAACCGAAAATTGCGCGGTGATTGGCGTCGGAGGTCAGTTATGCCGACGGTATTTCCAAGTCACATGTATGTATTGGCGCCCGATCACCTCTGGTACTTGTCGGTGCAGCCGAAAGGCCCATCTGAAGTAAGCATTCGATATGGTGTAGCGCTTGCTCCTGAGGTGTTCAAACACCATCCGGACGTGAAGTCCTTTATAGACGAGATTCAGGAACTTTTGGGCAGAGTCCAGGAAGAAGATCGTATCTTGGTTGAGGCTATTTTAAAGGGAGCCCAGGCGCCTTTGGCACGACGTGGACCCTTGAGTTGGCTTGAGCGTGAGATTCACGAATTTATTCAGTATCTGGCGCGACAGCTGGTGTAATGGGATCATCGGCCCTTGTTGGTAATGGTTCGTTTTAGATGAAAAAATCAACGCAATCCCAAGAATGAAGGACGGGGGTATGACGTTTTCTATTGTCGGGTGCTGTAAGCGTACCGGGATGCAAGGTGTGGCGATTACGACGTCCAGCATTTGTGTGGGCAGCCGCTGTCCCTGGGTTCGCTCGGGTGTCGGGGCGGTAACGAGCCAGAACGTGACGGATCCCACTATTAGAAACGAAGTATTGGATCTTCTTGCGGACGGAATTAGTGTTGCCGATGCGGTTAAACGTGTGATGGACGAACGGCCGCACGCCGCCTATCGGCAGGTAGCGGCGATCGATCGTCAAGGACACACGGCCCACTTCACAGGTTCCAACATCCTCGGGGTGAATAAGGTTGCGGAGGGCCAGTGTTGCGTGGCAGCAGGAAATCTGTTGAGC
>JAKUTH010000136.1 GCA_022448085.1 Pseudomonadales bacterium
ATGTTCTCAACCCCAAGTTTCGAAAATCCATCCTCCGCATTCATCTCGAAGGGAAAGCCGTTATACATCTTGCCGCCGTATGCGAAGTGAGGCAGCGCGTCCATGTGTGAATGACCAAACCCGTGATAGTCAATCTTGAATACATCCCCAGCAGCTTGCGGTATCTCTTCTGGATCCATGTCGAACGATTCGTCCCCACCAAAAATAAAAACTTCGTGTTCAAACGGTTTTTGGTTGATTGGGTCCGCTATTTTGTTGAGCGGTAGCGCCAGCGAAATAGTCGTCCCTTCTTTCACTAGCGCGGCAGCTTGTGCACGAACGCTAGGCGTGATCGTGTTTAACGTACCCAACTCGTCGTCGTCGCCCCATCGCCCCCAGTTTGATATCTCGTGGAGCGTGGTATTAAACGATTCTTGATCCATTGTCGGGGGTATGCCGACGGCCAGCGCACTGACCCCCAGAAGACCCATTGCGCTGACGCCCGCCATTAGTCTTTTCATGTCTCCCACCGTTCGTTCTTTGACAAAAACCTCTCAAGACTACCAAATACAACACCGTCTCCGCTGTTCTATAAGCCGGCGTGAAATCATCTTCGTCTTGAATGCACTCTTCTGTTATTCCCAACAAACGAAAACACGCTGGAGGACGGTGGGCGTTATGATATTGCGCCGCGCGCGTTAAGCCGTTGGGTAAAAGGCCAACTTGAAGTAATTTAGGCAAGGAAGAAAAGAAACGGTGCCATCTCATCAAACACGTAGTCGCATGTCAGAGCCGTCAACTCAACAACTGAGCTCGATCGAACAGGATATCGCGCGCCTAGAAGACGTCGGATTCCTAACGTCCATGCTCATTACACTACTTGGAAATTACGCCCAAACGGGCCATTTTGGCGGACCCCTCGCGTACGTTCCGTACGTCGTTACCAGTCATTTATTGGGACCGGCCGCAGGCGGACTTCGCTTTGACTATCGTCGGCCCAAACATCCGTACGCGGATAAATTCATGCTCGCCGGCGGACACAACGCACCGGTGACGTATGCCCTTTGGATGGTGATGGGCGAAGCTCTCACACGACAACACGCAATCACCAAGAACGAGTGCTACCGCATCGATCCGACGACCTCGATCCTGTCCATCGACGCACTCGGATTCCGGCGTGGTCAGGGAGCCTTGGCTAAGCTCCTCTCCGACGCCGGGTTAGCGGACGATCCCCTGTTTCAGCAAGCCAAGCTACGAGGGATTAAAGCCCTATCGGGGCATTCAGAGACCACGGACCTTACCAACGATGTCAATGGCGGCCCATCCGGCATCGGCGTCGCAACCGCCGCGGGAAAAGCTGCCTTTTGGGACATCGTGGGCGCTCCGTTAGCTTCACCTAAGATCATGGCGATCGAGGGGGAATTCGCAATGACGGCCGGCCATGCACAGGAGTTAAAAACGCAGGCGATCGCGCAACGCGTTGGTAAGCGTCTTCGCGTCTTGCTTTCCTATAACAACGCCGGAATCGACGACGAATTGATCGGAAGCGTCATCCAAGAAGAATTTACTGATTACGATATCGGTGCTCAATGGTCGTCCTACGGTTGGAACGTCATCAGCGTTGACGACGGCAACGACTACGCACAAGTCGCTCACGGGTTGGCTCGAATGGAAGGTTGGGATGAGTCGGATCGTCGGCCCATGCTCCTCCTTGGTCGAACGATCAAAGGTTGGTGGCC
>JAKUTH010000137.1 GCA_022448085.1 Pseudomonadales bacterium
GGCTGGAAGAACAATTCGCTCTACCCGTCGAATACCACGACGAGATGGTCGCCGATTTAATTCAACGGACGGAAGACGGCGAATTCGACGAGGCGACGCGACCAGATCCCGATGTCTTACCATTTGTATTCCGGCGCTACGTCTGGTGGCACCGCGCGCTCAGTTCCGATGATGTCCTTCGGCAACGGGTCGCATTTGCGCTCAGCGAGATATTCGTCGTCTCCGAGGTCGGAGGCCTAGGAGATACCGAGCGGGCATTGCCTAATTTCTACGACGTCTTACTCGCCCGTGCCTTTGGCAATTATCGAAGCTTATTGCGTGCCGTCACCCTGCATCCTTCCATGGGTTTCTACCTTAGTCATGTCAACAACAGCAAAGCCGATCCCGACAACAACATCTACCCAGATGAAAACTTCGCCCGGGAAAATATGCAGCTTTTTTCCATTGGGCTTTATGAGATGAATCCCGACGGTTCATATCAATACGACGCCAACGGCGACCCGATTCCAGCTTATACCGATGACGATATCCGCGAATTCGCCAAGGTCTTCACCGGACTCAGTTGGGGCGGTGAGAATGCGCGATTTGGCCGGAAGTGGGCGAATTACGTCGTGCCGATGGAAATGTTCGACGAATACCATGAGCCAGGTGTCAAGAAACTTCTAAATGGCTTCGAGGTACTCGCGGGGCAAACCGGTATGGAGGACATTGAAGACGCCATCGATAACATCTTTAACCATGCCAATGTAGGACCTTTTATCGGCCGACAACTCATCCAGCGCCTAGTGACCTCAAACCCGTCACCGGAGTATGTAGGGCGCGTTGCCGAGGCGTTTGCCGATAATGGATTGGGGGTACGCGGCGACATGAAGGCCGTTATCCGCGCTGTGCTCTTGGACCCTGAAGCAACCGCCGACCCCGGAACCTATGCTCAATTTGGGAAACTACGCGAACCCATCTTGCGAATCGTCAGTATCGGACGTCAATTCCATATCCAGAGCACGAGTGACTATTTTTTTCATGGCGGCTATTGGTTTCAAAACCAATTAAGGCAGCACCCACTTTCTTCGCCGAGCGTTTTCAATTTCTTCCTGCCATCGCACATGCCCGCCGGCGAAATCGCCGAAGCCAATCTAGTCGCTCCGGAGTTTCAGATCACGACCAATCCCGCCGTGATCGGGATCTCCAATCTCGCACAACACATGATATGGGCGGACGAGATCGGTGGTGTTCAATCACCGCCCTTTGGCGAGATGTCCGTTAACTTGCACGAGTACGGTGTGCTCGCCACGGATGTTCAAGGATTGATCGATCGTCTCGACATGGTCCTGACGTACGGCACGCTGAGCGAGGCAACTCGAGATGCAATCGGTGCGACCCTCGTCACGATCGCAGACCCCGTGGAACGCGCAAAGTGGGCTATTTATCTCTTCCTTATCTCTCCTGACTTTGCGGTGATGCTGTAATGGTCAGTCGTCGCTCCTTTCTTGGTCACGGCTGCTCACTTGGCGTTGCAGCTACGACACTCACGTCGTCCATGGCCACCCTAGGTTTTGCGCGCCAGGCGGCGGCGCAACAATCTTTTTCTGATTACAAGGCCTTGGT
>JAKUTH010000014.1 GCA_022448085.1 Pseudomonadales bacterium
TAAACGAGGTAATCAAGGTTTAAAGCTGCGAATCCCTTCGTTCTCGAATTGCAGAGTGACACATGAATCAGACCCAAAACGCCAATTGGGAACAATATTCACTGGCTGGTCAAAAGCGTGCAATCGAGCTTGGTAACCGAGGCCCTATGCGGTTTAAGAAAACTGGGCTCCTCGAGCAAGACATACTCGACGCCTATTTTCGTACCGGTTTCTACGTCTTCACTGGCGTTATTTCCCGAGAGGAAGTCGCTGAACTAAAGCAGGAATTTGATCAGGTCCTCGACAATGCGCCGATCTCTGACGATGACCCCACAGACGCGCTCGGACGGCCCGTGAAATTCAATGGCTACTACTCACTTTCAAAGAATGAATCACCTGGGACAAATATCACCTCTCGGAATGCTGTTGGTTTGGTGTCGCACCCCTTAATGATGATGGATTCGGCACTGCGTGTTTACGGTCATCCGCAAATCCTACGCATGGTCGCGAGCGTCAACGGCCACGATTTCGTCCCTTTTCACGAAGCGGTCTTTCACAAAGCCAGCGGTGTGGGACAGCCGACTCCGTGGCACCAAGATGGGCGGACCCATTGGACCGACGAAGGGAAAAGTCTTGAGCAACCAGACGGCTCGGGCAAAACACACGGCTTCAATTTATCCGTCTCCTGGAGCCAGGGAACGCCGGAAAACTGTCTCTGGGTAGTCCCTGGAAGCCACCGTAAATGGCTCCTTGCCAACGATGGGAAATTCCCTCCCATCACGGAGCGCTTGCCCAATGCCGTTCCGATGGCGCTAGGGCCAGGTGACTGCGGCATGGTGAATCGAAGCTCATTGCATGGCTCATACCCCAATCAATCACCCGGGACGCGAATTACCATGGTGATCGGATTTCATAAGCGCGATTCCGCCGTCGGGGCAAAAACGACCAACGTCCATGCGTTTAAACGCCCGGGCGAGATCAAAGAGATTACCTACACGCAGGACTATGTACTTCACCGAGCTCGAATGATTCCGATTGCAATTGACGCGCGTCGTCAGTACTACCCGGACGAGGTCCCGTACGATTACCAAGGCAGTTATCTTGGCGACGGTGTCTGGAACGAACAGGTGCGATCAGAGATTACCGAGCCCGGCAGCGAGTACTGGCAACGGGACATTACGCTTTAGCCAGCGTTTACCCCAAAGATCAAGATCAAACGACCTGGAGTTAAGACGGCTTACGTTTCGCGGCCTTCTTCGTTGCCTCGCCTGAGTGCGGAGCAAGGGCGGATTGAGACGGCCCTGCTTGTTCTTTCATCGCGGCGACGGCGCGCTCGTTCTCTTGAATCTTGCTCATGATCGCTTGTCCCGCCCGATTCCAGGTGTCCCTGTTCTGAATGACGTACTCGTTCGATTCCTTGTAATCGTCCAACAGCCCGTTAACCGCCGGGATGACATAACGTGCAACGAGGTCCCAACTTCGGTTGGTATTCTCTCGGTTCGCCCAGTCGTGGACGAAACCGATGACCGTGCCAAAACCCCCAGAGAGTTCCATGATGTCCTCTATCTTGGCGACGAGGTCGTCTGGTGTCCCGATAACATTAACCGCCCCCTCGGAGAACGCCATCTCATCGACAGCTTGATCGGGTGTGTCGTAAATCGCGCCTTCGCCCGCTGCCAGGGTACCTACGGTGTACGCGTTGTTGTGGTTTAACAGGCCGTCGCGGGCTTGGATACGTGCTTCATCTCTCGTTTCAGCAATGTGCCAACTGAGTACGATACGCCAGTTCTTTCGATCCACGGTCTTACCGTGTTTTGCCGCGGATTCCTCCGCAAAACTCCACTGCGTCGGGAGTGCTTGAAGTCCCGCCTTGGAGGTCGAACCGATCGAGAGAATGCCGGCCTCATGCTTTCCGGCCAATGTCATTCCCGATGGACTAATAATCGATGCGACAGCGAATTCCATCTTTTTCTGCAGTGGCTTTAGCTGCAACTTGGCATCAATCAATTTGAACCATTCGGATTCGTGGGTAAATCTCTCGTCGGATTCAAACAAACGTCGGATGACACCCATGGCCTCGTCCTGACGATCGCGTAGCAGCATGGGATCGACCCCAAGCGTGTGCGCGTCGGAGGGCAGGGCCCCTGGCCCGGAGCCAAATATCACGCGCCCATGCGACTGATGATCGAGTTGGACCATTCGCTGCGCAACCATAAAGGGATGGTGATACGGCAACGATACGACACCGGTCCCCAGCATTATTCGCTGAGTTCGTTCTGCCGCTGCGGCAAGAAAAATCTCGGGCGAGGCAATCACTTCCCAACCGGTCGAGTGGTGCTCACCACACCAAAATTCGTCAAACCCCAGCCGATCAAGATGTGCCACAAATTCCAGATCGCTTTGAAGTTGCAATGTTGGGTTTTCACCGATGGGGTGGTGGGGAGCTAAAAACGCTCCAAACTTAAGATCAGTCATGCTTCGATATTCTCTGTAAATGATTGTTTACGATACCCTTTGGCCTGAAAAAAATCCTACGGCCTATTTGAAAGGTCTAGGTGAGGGAGTCCGATCAAGCGAGTTACCCTGAGACTAAACGCCATGCGGTACACTGGTGCCTGATGTAATCACCGTAGCCATTGCATAGAACCCATGTCCATCGGCGTAGACCCTGCCACCGGCTTAAAGATTTTCAATACACGTGCTGCGAAAGCCAGTGAGAAAATCAATGGTAGCGGCTACACGCCAGTCGGCGATGAATCACTGACCACGTTGCCCGAGCCTCCCACCGGCGCGGTCTTCAATGCAGTTGAGCAAGCCAAGTATCGGGACTTCAAAGAAGCGCGCCGGGGTGCCGCGGATTACATGGCGATGGATGGCGAGTTCAGCAAATACCTTGAGGACGTCTATTCGGCCGATCCGGTGCCTCGAGAAACGTTAGAAGATGATTGTGAAGTGTTGGTTGTGGGCGCTGGCTTTGCCGCACTGTTGCTCTGGCACAAGTTACAAGAAGCCGGATTCGAGGATGTGCGATTTTGCGAGAAAGGCGGAGACGTCGGCGGAACGTGGTACTGGAATCGTTACCCCGGTATCGCTTGCGACGTTGAATCGTATAGTTATCTGCCGTTGCTCGAAGAAATGGGCTACATACCGTCCATGAAGTTCGCGTCAGGCTTCGAAATCATGGAGTACTGCCAACGTATGGCTGAAAAATTCGGGTTTTACGACCACTGCTTATTTCACACGACGGTCGAAAAGACCGAGTGGGATGAGACGACGAGCAAATGGACCGTGACTACAGATCGTGGCGACAGCATGCGAGCGAATTTTGTCATCCTCGCAAACGGGATTTTGACGACGCCCCAACTAGCCAGAATCGAGGGAATGGACTCATTCCAAGGTGATGCGTTCCATACCTCCCGATGGAACTACGA
This sequence comes from Pseudomonadales bacterium, assembly GCA_022448085.1. GTDB lineage: Bacteria > Pseudomonadota > Gammaproteobacteria > Pseudomonadales > Azotimanducaceae > UBA11889. The sequence goes on from JAKUTH010000014.1 coordinate 3,411, forward strand.
TATTGATTTGAAGGAAAAGAGAGTCGGCATCATTGGAACCGGAGCGACCGCAGTCCAAGTTATTCCGGAGATCGCAAAAGTCGCCAAAGAACTCTACGTCTTTCAACGAACCCCTTCTTCCATCGATGTTCGAGACCAGCGCGCCACGACCGACGAAGAACGGCGAATGTGGGCCGACGAGCCCGGATGGGCCAAAGCACGCAGAGCACGATTCGCAAAAATCTCGGCGGGACGCACTGCGATGAAGGCAAACGATGACTACTTATCGGGCAAGGTGTCCGATTTTAAAGAACGCAAACAGCACGCTCGGCCGCTATCGCCCGAAGAACTCATCGAAAAACAACTGAACACGAACTTTCGGATCATGGAGCAAATTCGTTCCCGGGTTGATGCCATTGTCGAAGACCCGGAAACCGCGGCCGCACTGAAACCGTATTATCCGTACGGCTGCAAGCGACCAACATTCCACGACGAATACCTTCCAGCGTTCAACCAATCGAATGTCACACTGGTCGATACAGCACCTCGCGGAGTCAACCAAATTAACGAGGGCGGCGTCGTGCACGATGGCAAGGAGTACCTGCTCGATGTACTGATCTACGCTACAGGATTTCAATGGATGGCGACCTCCACATTCAACATGATCAAGGGTCGAGAAGGAGAAACGTTGCGTCAGAAATGGGAGTCGGAGGGAACGAAGACGTTTCTCGGGATACATAGTCACAATTTCCCCAATCTATTTATTGTCTCGGGCCCGCAAGGGGGTGGCGGCAGTTTTAACTTTACCAATGCCATCGAAGAACACGGCGATTACATTGTTTGGATGTTGCAAACGATGCGCGCGCGCGGCGCAACCGTGGTCGACGTCGCAAAAGATTACGAAGATGAATATGCCGATCACTGTCGGATGGCGGATATCGTTAGCCAACCGCTGCGCAACTGCATTTCCTATTACAACGGGCACGGGGAAGCCAAACCCGGGAGTCTCGCTTATTACGGGGGAGGGCAATGGAAGAAATACCGTCGCGAAGCTCAACAAACGCTCGCCCCTTACATGTTTGATGATTCACCCGCCAGGGAAAATTAATCGAATGATCAGCGTACGAAATGAATATAACGCCTGTTAAGAAAAAACCCTTTGGCGCCGTCGTTACAGGGCTTGAACTTGCCAACCTAAACGATGAAACATTTACTTTGATTCAAGCTGCCTTCCTTAAGTTCGGGTTTTTACTGTTTCCTACCCAGTTTCTATCCGACCAAGAAAACATTGAGTTTGGCCAACGTTTTGGAGAGCTTGAATTTGGTGCCAGCCCGATGTCCAACCAAGAAAAGCTCGCCGAAGGCCATTACGAGAAAATTTTTTCCATCGAGTCACAACGCATGAGGACCAACGTCGGTAATGAAACGTGGCACACGGATTCAACGTATAAACCGATTAGTAGCAAATGCGCCATGCTCTCCGCGGTAACAGTGCCAACAGAAGGCGGCGAGACTGAATTGGCCGACATGCGCGCGGGATACGTTGCGCTAGATCAAGCGATGCGAGACCGTATCGAGAATCTCAGCGCGTATCACTCGACCCAGTACTCGCAAGCCAATGACCTGGGTGATTTTCCACCACAAGACACCGACGGCATCTACCACGGAGAAGCGTATTTACGCCCACTGGTGAAAGTCCATCCGGAAACCGGAATCAAGAATCTTTTCGTCGGACGTCATGCCTTCGGTATCCCTGGCCTTACCCGAATCGAAAGCCGGCAACTATTAAAAGAGTTGCTTGAATTTGTGGTATCCGAACCTTCCCGCGTGTTTAGCCACAAATGGCAACCTGGCGACACCCTGTTGTGGGATAACCGGGCCCTGTTGCATCGCGCGCAATCCTACGATTACAGCAGCCCACGTGTTCTTACGGGAACACGTGTTGCCGGTGATCCCAAAACGGAACTCGCGTACTACCCGTCTGACCCAGAGGCGCAGGCGGGACGAGACGCGCTGATTATCGAGCTAGATATTCTACGCCGCGAGACCAAGGGCCGTAGATATGGCGCGACGACCGCGGACCGATCGATAGGGCTTGGTTAAAGTCTTTTGGCCGATTTCGCGAAGAAAACTTCAGGGAGAGTATTGAGACCGCGGTGACATCCGTTACCACCATACCTATCGCCAGTTTGCTCATCGGTTTCGTGCCCGTAGCAGTACTCATCTTTGTCATGTGGTGTTGGCGTCTGAATGCGTTGCAATCCATTTACGCGAACGTCCGCATGTTGGCCCAGTTGCTGTTTATCGGTTACGTACTGACATACATTTTCGAAACCGATCAACCGGCGCTCGTCGTAGCCGTGGTTTTCTTCATGATAATCATGGCTGCTTGGATTGCCATGCGACCCCTCTCGGATCGAGGCATTAAGCCGTATGCCGTTATCTTTATCGCACTCGGTGCAAGCGGTTTGGGAGTACTTATCGTAGTCACGCAAATCATTCTTGAGTTGCCACGCTGGTACGAGCCCCGTTTTGTTATTCCGTTGGCCGGAATGGTGTTCGCGAACAGCATGAACACGATCAGCCTGGCGGGAGAACGTTTTCACGTCGAACGCCAACGTGGCGAGGATTACTTGTCAGCACGAAACACGGCGATCGAAGCCGCGATGATTCCTCAGATAAACGCACTTTTAGCGGTCGGATTGGTTTCGTTGCCCGGTATGATGACAGGCCAGATTTTGTCGGGAATCGAACCGCTGACGGCTGCCCGATATCAAATCATGGTGATGTGCATGATTTTTAGCACGGCCGGTCTAGCAGCTATAGTGTACATGGCACTACGAAAGCGTGACGGAAAAGCGCTTGACGAGCAGAAAATCGAGGGGTGAGGGTAGTGCGTCCGTACGAGCCTTCCCCGTCCCGGACGCACATTGACCATACTACAAATATTTAAATTCGCAATAATCCACTTTTTCGCCGCTTAAACTGCGGCATGCGCAAGCGGGAACAGGCTGCGTGTAACTCAACCACCCACATTGAGCGCATCATGAAAACTGAGAAATGTTCCGAGAGCGAGCTCGGGATATTCCAGAATTCCGTTATGACCAACACGTTGAAGCTCCACCAATTCAATATTCTCAGCACTGGCGGCAATAGCTCGGCTTGAAGTGAGGTTTGGATCGTGTTCGCCCGTACCAATGAGAACGGGCATCGAGAGCTTATTGACCACATCTGCCAACACGAACTTACGCATAGCTTGCATCGCCTCGCGCGCTGCCTCGGGCGACAGATGGACTTGAAAGCCTTCGGGAGCCGGCATGGTGATAATTCCTTCTGCCTGCCTCCGGTCTGCCGCCAATTTCGATCCTCTTCGCTGAGCCTCGACGTCGGGCATATCAACGTTTGCTGCATAAAGAGCCGCGGTCAGTACTCTGTCTGGATGCAGTGCCGAAAACGCCATCGCAGGACGGGATCCCCACGATTGAGACCAAACATGACAGGCCACGATCCCAAGATGATCGAGAACCGCGCACGCGTCCTCCGCATATTGTTCAAACGTATATTGGGTCTCTGGATCTTCTGCCGCTGAACTCTGACCCAAACCTCGAAGATCGATCCGTATGACGTGAAAGCGAGAGCATAATTTCGGCACGAGATGGTCCCAGACCCGTAAATTGCAACTACCGGGTGGCCACAAGAGCAGTGCCGGCAAAGAGCTCGGTCCGTCTACTTCAACGTAGAGGGTGGCGCCAGTTACTTCAAGATGCATTGCAAGTTCCCATCACCCCATAGCCACGCAGCTCATACCTTCTCAGGCCCGATGGCGTTCGGGGAACAACAACGACTATACATTGCTTGATGGCATTGACCAGTTCAAGACTAGTAAATGAAACCGCCGCCGCCCTGGGGATGAAGTGGTGCCAGTGGCCAGCGAGTAGTACGCTCTGGATCTTCGCAGCAAGTCCATGGGGCGCAGTATGTACAACACGATTCGAGAGAAACTCCAGAACGGGGAACAGGTTGTCGGTGGAACAATCGACACACCCGATCCCGAGGTATATCGCGCCATGGCCCGCGCCGGATTCGATTTTCTCTGGATCGAAATGCAGCACAGTCCGCTTACGTTTCAGGAAGTCGCCCAAATGATATGGTCGGCTCGAGACTTACCTGCGGTCCCGTTTATTCGCGTTCCCGATGCGACCGAGGGAGATATCCAAAAGGCAACGGATGTGGGCGCGTTGGGCATCATCGTACCGATGGTCGTTGAGGTCGCGAAGGCTGAAGCTGCGGTGCGGTTTGCCAAATATCCACCCGAAGGGGTCAGGAGTTTGGGCGGGGGACAATACGGTGGACTCTATGGTCGAGATTATCGCGCCACGGCTAACGAGAACATCATGGTTGTGGCAATGATTGAATCGCCGGCGGGCGTGGAAAATGCTGAAGCTATTGCCTCGGTTCCAGGCGTCGACGTTGTCTTCACTGCAGCGACCGATCTATTTAGCTTTTCAGGCCACGCTCAAGGCGAACCCGAATACGAGGCGATGATCAGTAAAATCCACACAGCAACGCTAGCGGCAGGACGGAAAGTTGGCGGGCCATTGCAGTGGCGAGACCGACCTGGGTTTAGTTTTTTCCAAGCGCCAGGAGCTACAACGCTCATTGGGCGAGGCGCAAAAGATCTTCTTGCAGAGACTGAAGCGACTGTTGCTCCCATCGAAGGATCGGAGGATTAGCCGGAGCTTCCGTTCGAGTGATTCAGAATATACGAGCGCATTAGGCTAAGCGCCGAACTCTTTCGTGTCTGCACGAGCGCGTCCGACCACGGATTCCGGACCAAGGATCCGCCCACCATCGTCGCTATACGGATCGCTGTAATAACCCAACGCAAAGTCCCCTTGCGTGTATCCGAGCAGATCCTGCAATTCTGGCTCGAGATTCTTGGCGATGTCCGGTGGGCAAGAAAGGTACTGATTCTCCTCCTGGCGTAGCCAGCCTAAGCAATAGGTCAAATTAACGCCTAAGCGTGCGCGCTTCGAGTTATTCGCCCCGCCACTATGGAGGATGCTGCCCGTATAGAAAAAGACAGAGCCTGGCGACATTTCCGCGTACGCAAACTGATCCGGATTGGCTCTTTCCTCCCAGTCCCATGTGTGGCTTCCGGGAATACAACGAGTTGCCCCGTTGTCTTCCGTAAATTCCGTAAGCGCCCATATCGTATTGAGCTGCGGCTCGATGGATTTCGGAAGATAGCTACCCCATGCGAAACGGTCTCGATGCAGGGTTTGTTTCGCGCTCCCCGGATGAATACGTATGGTCTGGGTCAAGTGCAGCAATATTTTCTTGGTAAATGGAGCGAGGAACTTACGGGTAGTACCGATCACTAACGGATGGAGGACTAGGCGTTGACACGTTGGTGACCTCGCAATCAGTGCCCCGGTTCTTTGCGTTTTTCGACCGGTAAAATCGTCTCCTCCCATCGGTGTGTTTTCAATATAGGGCATCGTTTCATCGGTCATTTGCTGCACGGTATTTCGATCAATGGCATCGGAAACGATAACCGCACCATCTGCAGTCAACTGAGCAAGTATCTCGTCCGTCGTAGCTTCTCGAGGAAGTGTCGCAACGGTCATTTGCACGACCTTATTTTGATGATGTAACGCTACGATCAGGTAATTATTCCGTCTAATCAAGCAGAAAACGCGTTCGTCACGCCGGTTTCGGATGAACGTGGGAGTCAGCCGTCTGATTCGTCATAATAGATCGATCGAAATTTGCACTCACTCAATAAAGGATAGGACTCGTGTCTGAACCTCAAGATTCGCAACTTGCCGACAATCCCTTGTACTTGCGTCAAAAAGAACGAGCGGATGCAAATAAGCCCCCTTCGCGAAATAGTCCGTTAGGTGCGGTGGCCCAGTCACGCTTCCCCGAAGGGAGAAGTCGTCGAGAAATGGTTGAAGGCATTCTTGCCCAGGACGAGGGATTGGTAGAAGGGCACTTTGGAAGCGTGCATTACATCCCGACTACCGTTTGCGGAATCGACTTAAAACTTGAACCACTGCAGCCAAGTATCGGCACCATCGTTCACGGACTTGATTTGGCCACCGATCTCAATGATCCGGAGATGGTTTCGTTTTTGCGCGAACTGTGGTTGCAACGACGCGTCATCATGTTTCGGGGCCAAGCGCACCTTTCCAGACAGCAGATGGTCGAATTTGCGCAGCACTTCGGTGAGGTGGGCGCACCTTTTGGTGAACGCGAACATATACCGAATTCTCCTCACGATCTTAACCAACAAGTCAAAGTCCCTGAGATTCCGAACATGTTGGTATTGCCGTCGGACGAAAGGGTTCCCAATGCGGCAACGGGGTGGCACTGCGACGCGACCTGGCAGACTCGTCCCCCCATGGGCTCAATCCTCATGTGCCGGGAATCCCCCCCAATAGGTGGTGATACCTGTTTTTGCGATTGCTACAGCATGTGGGAGGGATTGCCGTTGGTGACTAAGCGGCGTATCGAAGGGCTAACCGCCGTCCACGTGGGTGGGGTTGGGCACCAGATGGATGGAAAAACGCCGGCAGCGATTCACCCTGTCGCTCGTACTCACCCAGAGACCGGTCATACAACGCTCTATGTCCAACAAGGTTTCGTTCGCCGGTTTGCGGAAGAACATGAGATCACAGAGGACGAAGAAAAATCATTACTACTACAAATGAAGATGCAAGAGGGGCGGCCCGAATACACCTGCCGTTTCCGTTGGGAAGAGGGCTCGTTGGCCATGTGGGATAACCGGGCCGTTCTCCATACAGCAAGCGGCGACTTCTGGCCCCATCGACGACTTATGGAACGCTTGACCATACTCGATTTCGATGCAACTCGACGTAGGCCCTACTATGCCCGGCAACGCACCGATTAACGGAAAATCACCCCGCATGAAGCCGATTTCAGCCGATTCGCACGTCGTTGAAGGACCAGAGGTGTTTACCGGATTGGCACAGCGTTTTGGCGACGATGCACCGCGGATCGTGACGGTTGGCGAGGAAGTTGACGCTATAGTCATTCCGTCACGAGGACGAGGAGGTGTTGGAGTCGCGCGTATGGCGATGGCGAGCACACGGCTTGCTCGTAATGAGCCGCTCGTTCGAAAACACGGTCGTAAACCCGAAGTCGCGCACCTTAATGATCCTGAAATGGAAGCGCTCTTTAGAAAAGGATACGACGGTTTGGAACCCGGCTTGATCGATGGTTCCAAGCGTCATCAGATTCAAGACATCGACGGTCTTGATGCGGAGTTTTTGTACCCGGGTTTTTTTGCGATGTTCGGTTTCAAAAACACGGAGTTGCTGGTTGCGTGCCAGAAAAACTATAACGACTGGCTCGCAGATTACACCGAGGCAAGTTCTGGCAGATTACAGGGTTTACCAGCGATACCGATGCAGGATCCAAGGGCCGCTGCCGACGAACTTAAACGGGTCATCAATCTTGGATTCAAGGGGGGTTGCATTCCATGTACGTCACCCGCCGATCGACCGTATTTCGACGACGTCTACGAACCGATCTGGTCCATAGCAGAAGAGGCTCACTTTCCTCTTTCGATGCACGTTGGCTGCGGCGCCTACGTACCACCGAATCAACGCTCGCAGAAAAAAGTTGACGGCATCGCCGGGTACGCTGCATCACAGAACACGGTACAAACCACAATCGTCGAATTGATGTGCCGGGGTGTATGCGAACGCCATCCAACCCTTAAGATCGTCGTGGCGGAATTTAATGCTGGCTGGATTGCCCACTGGCTCTACCGAGTCGACCAAGGACTTCAACGCGAGCGTCGTTCAATGCCAGAACCGTTTACGGGCGCTCATCCCCAAGAGATCTGGGAACGACAGTTTTATTGCACAATCGAAGACGACAGGGCGGCTCTGTTAACGCGAGACATCATTGGCGTCGACACCATGCTGTGGGGATCCGACTATCCGCATACCGATTCGACTTGGCCTTGCTCAGGGGAGGTCTTGGACGAGTTGTTTGAAGGGATATCGACATCGGACAGGACGAAAATCACAAGAACAAATGTTGAAGCGCTATACGGGCTGTAAATAAACAATCTCTTGGAGTCTTTCGATTTTTACCAAGGCACAGGTTTGGTCAGGGGTTCGTGCCGCTCGTGAGGTATCCAAGGCCTTGAGTTAGGTTCCTCTTCAGGTCTCTACAAGGTCCTCAATCGCCAGTTCAGCCGCTTCGAATGCACCCTCGGTCATGGCATCCGCTGTTGCATCCGAGTTTGCGATCGCGATTCGCCCAAACGTCTCGCGTGCACCAAGCCAAGGTGACCGCTCAGGCGACAGCTCGTCCAGCATCCATGCGAACTGCCCTGATTCCGGGTCGTGGCCATACGCATAACCGTGCGGCCAGCGATTCACCGTGATCGCTTCGATGTCGCGAGTAGGATCGAAGCCACCCGCCGACAGCATACGCCCGAGTTGATCCCGGATTCTCTCTTCGAACGTCTCGAATGTCGTCGTGAGCAACTCCCCACGCGCGGCCCGCCACTGCTTGGGAGCCGGTTGTCCGCGTAGTCCGGGGTCCAGCGGAGCGCGATACAGGCGCAGGACAACGGGCTCATCGGGTTTGCTTGCATGCCGATAAGCGCCAATGTTGACCGGAGCGGTAAGACGGGCCGACTGAAAGTAGCTGCCCGGGCAGCGGGCGCCATTAATCCCGAGCCTGGCAAAGGCGGTCCAGTCACGGAGCAGAACGTTGGTGTAGATTAACGGTGCTTTTGCGGCAAGCCGCAACGCTTCCTTCTGTGCCACCGGCAACTCGTCGCAAATGTAGGGGATGGCGGCGTTGTAACAGGCCATGACGCACCGTCCCGCACGAACCTGGTACGCGCGGTCGCCACGAACATATGTTGCCGCAACCTCTTTGGCCGTCGCCGGGTCGCCACGATGCCGCACATTGACGGCGGTGCTATTGAGGCGCACACGCACCGCTGAGTCACTCGAATCCAGAGCCCCGTAATCGAAACGCGCGGTGACAACGTCATCCAGTGTATTCCCAGGCGCGACGTCCGGCACCAGCGAGCGCACTATCAGACGCGCGATCGTCGCATTGCCGTCCGGAAACTGGCAGAACTGCGATTCTCCGGTTTGCACAGCGCCTGTCTCTACATAGTCGGCCACCCCTAGTGCTGCGGTACCGGGCCAGCCTTCGCTGATCGCAACCCAGGTAGATATCGCGTCGAGTCCGATCGCCCAGGTGGTGCACTCCCAAACGTATGACAGCGCTTCCGCGCCGATTTCTGCGTGCTCGAGCAAGAACTTTTCGTAGCTAGTCTTTCGAACGAACTCGAGCTTTTCCGCCGGACTCAATCGGTCCAGGTAGTCGGCATCGGACTCGTAGAGACGGACGAGTTCTTTCTGCGCTGTCTTCGACAAGGGTGTCCTCGCAAAATATTCGCGCCAGGACGGCTGGCCAACACGCGTCAGGAGCGTATCGCTACCGAAAGTCTCCTTGCCGAGAAACGCGCCACGCTCCAGCCCATGAGCCCCATAAACTGATTCATCATGAAATTCGGCATATCGCGAAACATCGATGCCAAGCGACGCCAACAAGCGACGTCCCGATTCGCTATAGCGTCGAAGGTCCTGGATGTTTTCTGTACCACCATGCGACAACAGCATCCGGCCACCAAGCCAAAACTCATTGCGCTTGGCGTGTCCGCCGAAGTCGTCATGGTTATCGAGGATCAGGATGCGGGCACCTGGCACTGATTCACGGTAATACCAGGCTGCGGAGAGGCCGCTCAGCCCACCACCCACAACGACGAGGTCGTAATATTCGCCGGTGTCTTCCGGACCGTCCCAGCGGGTACCGTCTCGCATTCGGTGGGCAACCTCGTAGGACCCTTCATGGCTGCCACGCATACCGGTGCGGATGGGTGGATAACCATCCGTCGGCGCTTGCGCCTCCGACCATCTCCACGCCAGGCTACCGCTGATCGCAACTGCCACACCACCCATAAAGTCGCGGCGCGTGATTGAACGGTTCATTCCGGGCAATCGATTTTTCATAGCATGCTTCCGTCGCAGTCCGCCATACAATTGCTTCTCAGCACAAGTGCGAATCCCTGCCGTCGAAAAGCTTAGCAGAATCGCCGGAACGCCATCAAAATGAACGCCGAGAGCGGGCCCAGGATGGCCCTCGCGTCTATGCCGCTCTTTATTTCGGCCGACTGCGTCTCGCAGGATGGGCGGATTTCCATTGCCAATTCGGATTCCGAAGGTCGCGCCTACCTGGATGCTGCCATCGATGCTGGCTGGCGCGCCGTGGCAGAACAAACTGCATAGCAAGGGGGCGACGAACTTTAGTTCGGGCACTTTGCCAACAAACGTCGAGAAACCCCTTCAGCGAATGGGTTTTAACTGTTTGATATCAGCCACCTTGCCGCGGCCAATTCATTCAGCGTATTTTTAACGCTGACCAAAACCAATGGGAAAACAAATGGCCGGACCGATCGTCGAAATTCGTGACTACACCATCGAAGCAGAGTGGCTGGACGCTTATCGCAAATGGGCAGAGGAAATAGCCGCACCCTGGCTCAAGCGGAATTTAGACGTCATCGATTTTTGGATGGACTGTGACATCGACGCCGAGGTCGGTGGTTCCGCGCCCAACGTCTCGCCCAACGGTCAAGCCAATGTTTGTTGGATTATTCGCTGGGCGAGTAAAGAAGATAGGGATAAGGGGTTCGCGGCCTTTGGAAGCTCACCCGAGTGGCAAGCCATTTGGGCTCAACATCCTAACGCAAACGCGTATCTCCATATGAACGCACGCTTCATGGAAGCGGTCGGATAGAAGGCTAGGTGAGATAACGCCCCGGCTCTCGATTCCATTTGAACGGCAAGCCGGGGTCCCTATCGAGGATTTCCTGCGGGACATCGTCGAGCCATGTATCGGGGACATCGTTGGATTTTCGGTAGTACCAGCCAAGCAGAACCGTCCTTCTAGACGAGGAGGCATTTCCGCGGGTTCCGTGGAGAAGTCTGGCGTCACCGATCAGTAATTGACCCGCCTTCACCGGAACGTCGATTGCGTTCGGATGGTCAAAAAACATCCACTCGTTCTCCTCATCAATATCGTAGCCCCCGCCTTCGTGGGGCGCGACTAAGTGGTCGTGCAGATCAGTTCGTTGGCGATGACTCTTGGGGATTACCCTTAAACAGCCGTTGCCTATGTTGGTATCGCAGAGATACCAATTAAGAAATATTTGCTGTGGCCATGGAGACATGCTGACTGGATCGTCCCAGCGGGCCCAATCCTGATGCCAGTAAAGCGGTGGTCCATTAGGAGGCTTCGAAATAATCTGAAATGTCCCGCCTGAGCGATGATCATCCAGTTCTACCGCCTTCAGTATCCCAGCGGGATACTCGATTAATCGATCAACAATCTCGTCGGCCGGTAATTCGGGACTACGTTTCGACCGGTAACGAATGCCACTGATGTGGATATCCGACCCCTGATATTTCCACTTCGGTGAGAGCCTCGTCGTGCTTAAGAGATGGTCAGACCAGTCACGGAGTTCGCATAAAAAGCGGGGTTCAAGCGCATCGTCGAGAATACAAAAGCCGTCCTCAAGCAATTGTTCACGTGCAGTTTGAATCTGTTCTATCGGTAACGGCATTAATGCATGTGTTTTGACGGTCTTGGATTGCTGACTATTGTAAAGAAAAGTCCTTTTCTGTATCGATTAGGACTTATGAACTTTTTTTCGGTACAAAGGTAGCGCCGATCATTAGAGGAACAGTCTCATGAGTGACCAAAATCAGAAAACGACAACGGTTGCCGATGATCCGAATTTCTTTAATGGCTGGCCGATGAGTACACCTCTCGATATTCGTCTGGGTAAGACGGTTGAGAGCGGTATTAATTTCCCCCTGCGATGGGGAATTATCAGCGCATCGGCAATCGCATCCGATTGGATTAAGTCGCTCCAAGATGTTCCAGGGGCCACCGTGACCGCGGTCGCAGCTCGAGATAAAACCAGGGCTGTAGCGTACGCGGAAGCCCATGGAATTCCCGCCGCCTACGGTTCGTACGATGAGCTATACAACGATCCGAATGTCGACATCGTTTACATTGCCTCAAAAACGTGGGATCACCATCGAGACATGCTCATGGCGATTAACGCCGGTAAGCATGTGCTGTGCGAAAAACCCTTCACGGACACGGCCGAACAGGCGCAAGAAATATACGCTGCGGCGGATCAAGAGGGCGTATTTTGTCAGGAAGGAATGTGGTTGCGCTTTTTCCCCGCGGTCGAGCATGCCCGCGCCGCAATTGAGAGGGGCGATATTGGAGCGCTTCAAGTCGTGCAGGCGGACTATCCAGATCGAGTCTACGCACTGAACCCAGCAATCACCGGATTTGGTGCCGACGAGATGCCGGTGATTGCTGCGACGGGTCGAAAAATGAGAGGGCAACCGTACGCCAATGACGCATTTTCGGGGCACGGTGCACCACCGAGCGCGGCCATCCTTCAATATGGCGAACAGCAAGGAATCGCGGTGATCACTTTTCCGTCCGGGCGATTCGTTGAAGAAACTCAATACGTCGGCACGAAAGGCCGCATCACGATCGAAACCCCGTCGCACCACCCGACCGCACTGACGATTCGTACGGGGCGACCTTCACGTCAAGGCACGCGAAAAGACGATGGAAAACCCGTGATGGAGCTTAATCCTAGCCAAGGTTGGATCGGCGACTGGAGCGAAAATAAATGGAATCAAGATCGAAATACAAGCAACGGTACGTTTAATCAGGTAGAGCGATTTGAGTATCCGATACCAACGCCCGCACCGATTACGAGAGGTCAACCCGCGGGTTCGCGATGGACCGGGGAAAAGCTAATCACCTACAAAGGCTGGACGTGGAGTGGGTGTACCCAACACGGCTTTATTTACCAAGCGCAGGCGGTGCATCGGTGCTTCGAGGCGGGTCTCACCGAAATGCCGCAATTCACGCGTAACGAGTCGATTCGAGTTTGTGAGATCATAGACGAGATCAACCGACAGTGTGCGGAGACTGGCTTTTGAAGGAGGGATCATGAAAAGACTATTTGTGTGGTTTCTAAGCGTGATGTATCTCGCCCCGTTCGTGGCACTTGGGGACGTGCCCCGCACGCCTGCGGGTCATCCCGACCTCACCGGTAACTACGATGCGGGTTCATTAACACCGGAGGAACGGCCCAGAATTTTTGGTAAGAACCAATTCATGACCGCGAAACAAGCCGAGCGAATGAAGACCGGCCTGGTAGCGGCATTGCAGTCCGTTGCCAACCGCATCAGCGACCCTAATCGCGGTGCGCCCGTCAAAGGCGGGGATGGAAACAATGCGGCGGGAGCAGGTGGTGTCGGTGGATACAACAGTTTTTGGGTCGACCCTGGCGACCACGTGTTGGCTATCGACGGTAAATTCCGTACTTCGATTGTTTACGATCCTCCGAACGGTAGAAAACCAACGATGACAACGAAGGGGAGAGTAAAGACGGCGGATAATTTCAGTTCGTTCACGCACCAGAACGATGGCACGGCTTCTTGGTTGGATCGAGAAGGCCCTGGCCCCTTCGATGGCCCTGAAGAACTTGCGTTGGCAGAGCGTTGCCTGTTGGGATTTAGCGCGGGCCCACCGATGCTTCCCGGGCTATACAACAACTTCAAACGTATCGTGCAATCGGATGATCATGTCGTGATTTTGTTGGAAATGGTTCACGATGCGCGAGTCATTCGACTTAACTCTGAGCATCCGTCTGCGGATACAAGGCACTGGCTTGGCGATTCCATTGGGCATTGGGAGGATGACACGTTGGTTGTCGACACCACCAATTTTCGGGAGGATACGGGTCTGTACGGAGGCGACGAAAACCTTCATCTTGTTGAGCGGTTTACGCTTCGAGAAGACGGTCATTTACTCTATAACTTCACGGTGGATGACCCGACTATCTGGGAAAATCCATGGAGCGGCGAGTACGTGTGGAAAGGCACTGACGAGCGTGTCTACGAATACGCTTGCCATGAAGGCAACTACGCCATGGGGAATATTCTTCGGGGTGCTCGGCTGCTCGAACGAGAAGAGTTCGACCGACGTGGTGCAAACGCGGCCGACTAGTCGGATTTCGTACTCAACGTCTCTTAAATACGCGGCGTGAGTAATCGCACAAGCTGCCTGTTTCTGTTAACCGCAATCTCGATTCTCACCGGTTGTGGCGGAGGTACGGGCAGTAGTGCCCCGGCGTCTAATTCGGCCGCAAATAGCAACGTAGAATCAGCCAACGATGCAAATAATTCCGGAGGATTCTCCAAGCTAAGCGGTGTTGGCCTCGATCGGCGTTTCGATAGCTCGGTTACCGATCTATCAGAAACCGACCGCGCAAGCGGGGGCATCGCCGCAGCCGACTACGACGCTGACGGTGATATTGATCTATACGTCGTGGGGGGAAATACCGAACCCAATAGCCTCTACCAGAATCAAGGCGATGGGACGTTTGTCGACGTAGCAATGGAGGCGGGTGTCGATTTTACCCACTGGGGTAGTGGTCCAGCGTTCGGCGACATTGATGGAGACGGTGATCTCGATCTCTTTATAGGGTCCGTCCACGGCGATTCATATTACTTACTCGAAAATCGGGATAGCATCTTTGTTGATATTACCGGGGCGTCCGGCATTCAGCTGACGAGCCCTAACACGTTCTCTGCGACGTTTTTTGATTACGATCGTGATGGTTTTGTCGACATCTTTCTCAGTCACTGGGGAACGAATCGACAATCTGGTAATGAGACCGAAACTGTTTGGCGAAATCAGGGGGATGGCTCGTTTGTGGCTTCGAGCATCGAAACCGGTGTTGCCGCAGGCTTAACGGAAAACGACACAGACTGGTCGTACACGCCGAATTTCAGCGATATCGACCAAGACGGCGACAGCGACTTATTGATGACTTCGGATTTTGGTGAAAGCCAAGTCTTCCTCAATAACGACGACGGTTCGTTCACCAAAACGACCAACCGAGCCGTCATCGTCGATCAAAACGGCATGGGTGCGTCGGTGGGCGATTACGACAACGATGGCGATATGGATTGGTTTGTCACCTCCATCTATACCCGAGATGTCCTCGATTCTTCGGTGGAAGGAGGCGAAGAATTATTCGGTAATCGCCTATATCGGAACCGCGGCGCAGGAGTTTTTGAAGATGTCAGCGGAACTGCTGGAATCGAAGACGGCGGTTGGGGGTGGGCGAGTTGCTTTGCCGATTTTGATAACGATGGGTCGCTCGATATTGTGCACACCAATGGTTGGACCTACGACAAAAACAAAAATTTTGCGCTAGATCGAACGCGGTACTTTCGTTCAAGGAGCGATGGCACGTTCGAAGAAAGTGGTTTGGAAGTCGGTCTTAGCAATGTTGCACAAGGAAGGGGCTTAGTCTGCATTGATTCGGATAGGGATGGCGACCTCGACCTCGTTATCACCAACAGTTCTTCGGAACACATTATCTATTTCCGTAACGACGCGGTGAACAACAATCACTCCCTTACAATCCGCCTGGAAGGATCGGGCGCTAATCGGTTTGGGATTGGTGCCTGGATCACGGCGACGACGAGCAACGGATCGCAGGTACGCGAACTCGGTGGTCACAACAACTACGTATCGCACAACCCCTTCGAAGTGCATTTTGGTCTCGGGGACTCGACCGAGGTTGATATCGAAGTTCGCTGGCCAGATGGCAGCGTCACCACACGCGAGAACCTCGCCGTGGATCAGTTGATTACCATTGCACAAGAAATCAGCAACACGCGGTTAGTCGTTTCGCAAGGTGATGGCGATGGTTATTACGATCCCGGCACTGAGGTGGTGATCTCGGCGGCGGAGTCCGAGGAGGAGTATCACTTCAGTCACTGGACGAGCGAAGGGGGTGGGTCGTTTACGGATGCGTCGCTGGCCGAGACCACGTTCACCATGCCCGAGGCCACGGTGGTCATTCGGGCGAACTACCTGCCTGGGGTAGCACCCACCGACGCCGTCTCGGTGGCCCGACGTTGGAACGAGGTATTGTTGCAAGCCATCCGCAACGATTTTGCTCGACCCACGGTGCATGCTCGGAACCTGTTTCATAATGCCGCCGCCATGTACGACGCCTGGGCTACCTACGATGCCTTGGCACGCCCCTACCTCCTGGGCCAGACCGTGGCGGGTTTCAGTTGCCCACGGGCTTCATTTGACCTACCCGACGACGTTGAGGGTGCTCGCGAACAAGCGATCAGTTACGCCATGTACCGATTGATCCGGCACCGCTTCAGTGCCTCGCCAGGGACCAGTGTGATTACCCGGGACGCCAAGGCGCTGATGAGTTACTTAGGCTATGACATCAACGATGTATCCATCGACTACGGCGGTGGTTCAGCCGCCGCCCTCGGTAATCATCTAGCCCAGTGTTATATCGACCTAGGGCTCGCCGATGGCTCCAACGAAGCCAACGCGTATGCCAACGTCGCCTACACGCCGGTGAACCCCGCACTTGAACCGGAACTGCCTGGGAACCCCAACATTATCGACCTCAACCATTGGCAGCCGCTAAAGTTGCCGGTATCCATTGACCAAGCCGGTAACCTGGTGACGGCCGAACCGAGCTTCTTAAGTCCCGAGTGGGGACGGGTGAGTCCGTTTGCCTTGGAAGAAGCCGATCGCACCGTGTATGAACGCGATGGCTATGAGTACTGGGTCTATCACGATCCCGGCGGACCGCCCACCATCGACGGGACACTATCGGATAACTACAAGTGGGCGTTCTCACTGGTGGCGGTATGGTCATCGCACCTACAACCCGATCCTGATGTCATGATCGATATCTCGCCGGCAAGTCTTGGCAACATCACCTCGTACCCAACCCAGTTCGAGGACTATCCAGCGTTCTACAACACCTTAGCTGGAGGTGATCCCAGCACCGGCTATGACGTTAACCCGGTAACCGGGGCCGCTTACACTCCCCAAGAAGTGCCGCTAGGAGACTACACCCGAGTGTTGGCTGAGTTCTGGGCCGATGGCCCCGACTCCGAGACACCTCCAGGACACTGGTTCGTGATCCTCAACACGGTCAATGAGCATGAACAATTGCAAAAGCGCTTTGCCGGCGCTGGACCAGAACTTGGTGCCCTTGAGTGGGATATCAAGGCCTACTTCACCTTGGGTGGTGCCATGCACGATGCCGCCGTGACCGCCTGGGGTATTAAGGGCTGGTACGACTACGTGCGGCCTATCTCGTCGTTACGAGCCATGGCCGACAGTGGTCAAAGCAGCGTCCCCAATGGGACCTCCTACCACATGGATGGCATCCCGTTGGAGCCAGGCTATATCGAAGTTGTCGAGACCGATGATGCCCTCGCGGGGGAAGACGACGAACACGTCGGCAAGATCAAGTTCTTATCCTGGAAGGGTCCCACCTTCATTACCGACCCCAATGTCGATGAAGCCGGTGTCGACTGGATCCTGGCTGAGAACTGGTGGCCGTACCAACGACCCACCTTTGTCACCCCACCTTTTGCCGGCTATATCTCCGGTCACTCCACCTACTCGCGGTCTGCGGCCGAAGTCTTGACGGCTCTCACAGGCGATGCCTACTTCCCGGGTGGAATGAGCGGCTTCGAGGTCAAAGCCAATGAGTTCCTGGTGTTCGAAGAGGGGCCCTCGGTCGACATGACCTTGCAGTGGGCCACCTACCGTGACGCATCAGATCAATGTTCACTCTCGCGCATCTGGGGCGGCATCCATCCGCCCGCAGATGACATCCCCGGACGCCTCATCGGTATCACCATTGGCACCAACGCCTTCAACCTCGCCGAGAAATACTTTAATAACCAGTAACGCGGGCTTGGGTCAGCGAGGGTTTAGTCGCTCGTACTCCCACGGTCTCCACGAATAACTTTAGGCAGTAACCGCAAGGTCTCTTCGTACACCTCGTTAACCACGTCGTTATAAAGGCCATTATCTCGTAATCGACAAACCACCTGTTGTTCAGCAAGCGTGCAATAGCCCCAGAGATCTTTCATGGCTTCCAATTTCGCGCGCCGCGATATCTCGTTTGATTCGACGGCCACGTGAATCGTCATTTTCCACAGCCGAGGGGGTGATTCCGGCGTGTAATAAAACCTAAATCCGATGAACGGTTCGTATTCCGTGGGATCGATCAAACCTTGTACTGCTTGGGCGTAAACATCAAATTCACCGCATTTTTCCTCAGGAGCACTCACGGTGTAGGGCGCTCCGGTTTGTTCGTGAAAACGCGTGATCTCGCCGTCAGGAATACCCAGGACATCGCAGACTTCATCCACCGTCATCCCTGAAGTAAAGCCCATGAACTCAAAGGTCTGATTTTGTGTGGGGAGAACCAATGTTGGGCGGGCGAACGCAGCGACAGTGGTGCACAAAAATATCGCGAGACATACCGATTTGAACGCCACAATTCCGCGATTCGCGCAATCGATGACCTTTGAGGGTACGAAATGAGGACCTACCCAATGTTTCTGTCGAAGCAGTCGCTCCATTGCCTTAGTTGTCCTTCCCTGAGACCGCCTTGGCGTCGCCGCGTTGAAACGCCATGTGCAACACGCGGGACTTGAATCGCCAACCGTCGCCTGTACGAACGAACAGATCCTGGTAATGCCCGATTCCAAATGGTCCATCGAATGGGATCGGGCCAGAACGCGTGCTCTCGGGGCCAACGTGCCGATACAGCGTGAGATATGAAATCCCATTTGCCTCGTCACGGTTGATGACATTAGTAAAAATGTTGGTTAACACGTGCCGAGATCGTAACTCGTCTGGCCTCCGTTTGAGCGACGCAGTAATCGCGGTTTTTCCTTCGAGACGCACTCCGGCGTCCAAGATTCCTTCTTCAACGAATAGGTTGGCGATTTCGTCATAGTCCCGAAAATCGATCGCGCGAGCATAGGCGACCGACAGGGCTTCACAGTCCTGCTGAATAATCCTTCGTTCAGCGTCATCCAAAATCGGCCTAGTCTGCTAAAGGGTGCGGGCGTATTTGAAAGCGCACGATTTCACTGGTCATGCCTCGACCGCCCTCGTTATGCCAAACGACAACGCTGTTGTTGCTCGCCCATACACCGCGTCCTTTCCAACCAGCCTCAGGATCGTCAATACGACCATCCAAGCCACGTGTGTAAAAACCGAGCGGGTAGGGAACACGCAACGTGACCATCTCAGAACTTTCAGGCAACCACGCAATTAGCGAGTCAGAAGTTGTTCCGTTTGCTATGGGAACGTTGGCGCCGAGGCCTAGGGTGTCGAATTGGTCGACCCATATGTAGTAATGGAAATCTGCGTTGCCTGCAGCCGTAACCCCCTTCATCTGAGGACCGGGTGTCGAGTGGAGTGACCATCCTTCAGGACAGTGTTGACCTGTCGCCGAGGGACCATTCAGTACTTTGCATTTACTACGGTCGAAGCTTGCTATGTGGCCGCTCCCACCAAGTGCAGTCCAAATAACGCCATTGCGATCGATATCAATACCTCTCGGGCCGTACCCCCACTTTGAGGCGGGCACTGCATCGGTATCGAACGGGGGTTGATACTGTTCGGTTAAGCAGGTCTTTGGATCAAGGCGCAGGATCTGCCCCGGGACCATGTTGGGGTATGGTCGTGTAAACCATACGGAACCATCTGCTGGGTTCGGAATGATTCCATACGCGAAACCGATCACACGTTTGTCTTTCGTAGGATCGACTGGATCGTTGGGGCCGACGTATTCGCCGATCTGACCGTCACCACTGGTATCCAATATGGTGGGACACCATCCCTGTGACGCGCGTTCATCTTCTGTCTCGTCGAACATCTTGGTGTTCAACCAACCCACAGTGTTCATATCGCCGCTGGACCAAAGCGTATTGTTATCGTCGTGAGCGAATTGCAGATGATGCGTGGAGTAACACGTATCAATTAATACAAATTTCTCCGCATCGACGTCAAAGTAGGAGAGTTGTCGACCGCTGTTTTTCAGCGGAAATCGCTGTACCGACGGATGGTCCGAATCAGAGCACCATTTCGAATTCTTATTCCGTCGAATGCTGGACGTCATCCAAACCCGGTTTTGATCATCCATCATGGGGTTATGCGGATTCGAAGGGCCCCCGCCAACGTACGACGTATTGGATCCACCGGCTTCTCTCATTGGAATGGTAAGTTCACGAGATTGATGCTTCAGGGGATCTGTGATGGTCAATCTTCCTTGAGTTTGCGCCACGCCGAAGATTTGACCGTCGGGATAGAGTTTTGGATTTCGCTTGTCCGTCGAAACATTGTCATGGACAAATCCATCGGGGTTAGACCAACCCCATTGTGTGAGAACCAAATTTTGTTGAATCCCGTCCGGGCGTGGCGGCGGTTCCGGAACTTCACCGGCAATTATCCGATCGGTCCAATCAGCGAACACGTCAACTGCTCGTTTTCTTCCCAATTGGTACATGGGACCGATCATCGCGCCGCGGCCCATTTGTAATCGTTGATCCCACGCATGACGTGTCGAATCAAACTCAGCAGGCTCGGGAATTTCGCGCGTGGCTAGGTTCCCCATTTGGTGGCAGAGCTGACAACCATCTTTTAGACGGTCAACCCATTGAGCCTGATTGAGAACTCGAGGACTAATGCCATTACCTTGATCACCCGTGCCCGGAAATTCGCTAGCCTTCGGCACGTCCAATAGCGAGTACCAGTAGTTGGCGGGGTAATTTTGAGCAGCTTTCCGTGCTGTTTCCGCCACTGACGTATTGATCGTCAGACGATCGCCTGGCCGTGCTGATTCCTTATACGAGTCGTCGATACCATAACCTCTGGACCACACGTCGTATTTCGCATCAGGTAGGTCTGGAATAAGGAACCGTCCATCATCATCGGTCACAACGATCTTACGAAACGTCGTTTTTAGATCCGTGGTCTCGGCAATAACCCAAACGCCGGCTTCGCCACCCTCCGGACCTCGAATCACCCCGCCAATATCATCAAGACCAAACGCGACGGAGATGCTGAAGATCGAGAGGATCGAAACGGCGATTGGCAATAGAGTTCGATTCGAATACGTACAAGTGTCCATGGTTCGCTACCTTCGCGCAGATTGTTTCGCAAAGATCATATACCCAGATTATCGGAACGCGTAGGTGCAATCGGACCACGTTTCCACGAACCGTCCGAGAGATATCCGTTGGTTACGCGGTAGAGGCCAATGGGCCTCGCAGCAATTTACCTGGCGTAGCACCTGTATGGACATTGTCTCGAAGCAACGTTTGGCCATTTACCACGGTTGCGAGTATTCCGGTGGCTGTCTGTTTTAGCCGCGTGGCGCCGGCGGGGAGATCATGAACCACTTCCGGCATGTTGGGTGCAATGTTTTTAGGGTCAAATATCGTGATATCAGCGGCGAGCCCCTTTCGGAGCAACCCACGGTCGTGAAATCCCCAATGATTTGCGGGTTCGAACGTAACCATGCGAACCGCTTCTTCGAGGGTGAGCTCTTGTTTTTCACGAACCCACTGACTAAAGACGTTGGTCTGCAACGATGAATCCATGATTTGAGATACGTGGGCCCCTGAATCCGAGAACGTTACGACCGATCGGGGATGCTTCATCATCTCCAAGACGTCGCTATCAATTTCGTTATTGATCGGCATCCGGAAAAGCGCCTTCAGGTCACTGGCAACGGCGATGTCAATCAATGCTTCCGCCGGAGAGATGCCCTGGTTCTTCGCGATCGATGCCAGACTTGCATCATGACCGTCGGCCCGATCCATATGGAAAAACCAATCCCAATCGGGCGGGTTGACCGTAGTCCCTATTTCCTCGTGGCGCTTACTCGGTGCGCTCGCGATTTCGATGAGCTTTGCTCTCAACATGGGATCTCGAAGTTTGGCTTTTTGCTCTGCTAGCGATAACTGGCGGAGATCGCGCCAGACGTGCCAATTATCAAAAGGTAGATGTGCCTCAAACGAAAACAGCACGTTGAGCGAACGAGAATGAACCTGTGCAAACATGCGTCCGCCGGCCTCGGCCGTTTCGTCAAGCAGATCGAAGTAACTGCGCCAATGGTCAGGAGCACGCCGACTCGCAAACATGCCCCAGGTAATGGGTACTCCCGATTCGACGGCCAGGTTCTTGAGGCGTTGTTGGTAGTCTCGAATGCGATCAGGATCTCGACCAGTCGTTTCGCCTGCAATTTCGAACATCCCTGCACCTGTCTTACCGATTGCATTCACAATGGTGCGAATTTCTTTCCAACTTCCAGCCCGACTAGCGACAGGTTTTCGATCGGACGTTTCGTGGTTATGCGAACGCGACGTCGTGAACCCCATTGCTCCGGCGAGAACCGCTTCCTTTGCAAGCCGTGCCATCGAGGCTAGTTCGTCGTCGTTGGCCTCTTCCTCAAACGCGCGCTGTCCCATGACGTAAGTTCGGAGGGCGGAATGACCCATATAGCCGGCGTAATTTATCCCTTTGGGTATTCCATCAAGAACGTCCATGTATTCGGGATAAGTCTCCCAGCACCACTTAATCCCGGCGAGCATCGCATCTCGCGCAATATCCTCTGCTCGCTCCAGATTACGAAAAACCAGATCCGCTTCTGCTTCACGGCACGGCGCCAAAGTAAAACCACAATTTCCCATAACAACACTGGTCACGCCGTGATAGCAGGAACATGAGCCAATCGGGTCCCAAAAGATCTGGGCATCCATGTGGGTATGCCCATCCACGAAACCTGGTGAGACGACATGGCCCTCGGCATCGATCACCTCATCCGCGTTACTTTCTAAACGTCCAATATGAACGATCGTTCCGTCCTTGATACCGATGTCCGCATAAAAGCCCGGGGACCCGGATCCGTCGATCACCATTCCGTTCTTAATCGCGAGATCGAGTTTCATGACGTAGCCATCTAAAGGGACGTTGCGACGATCCTACCCGCACCGTTTTGTCATAGGAAGCCAGCTCGGTTTTCATGTAAATCGCGATCTCCGTTCGCCCCGAGCCAGCACCGCTGTACTTCAGGGTTAGACCGCGCGATGATTTTGGGCAGATTGTTCGCTGTGCGACCCATTAGCGCAGGTACGAGTCATCGGCTTATCGATAATCGAGGGAACAGAATGAGTGAAATCACCGCTTTTCGAGACGAAGTTCGCAATTGGCTAGAAGAGTATTGTCCGGAGGGTGCTCGGGCCGGAGCGTCCGGCGAAACGGGTGACGCGATGCAACGATGGCGAGATGCCATGATTGAACAAGGTTGGACCGTACCGCAGTGGCCCAAAGAGTATGGTGGTGGTGGTTTAGATCGCGCGCAAGCAAGGGTGCTCGCGGAAGAACTCGGGAGGGTAAGGGCTCGTCCAGCCATTATGGGTGGTATGGGGACGGGCATGCTTGGTCCAACGTTGTTGGAGTACGGTACAGAGGAACAAAAAAAGCGACATCTGATTCCTATCACGCGCGGCGAAACACGTTGGTGTCAAGGTTATAGCGAACCAGGTGCCGGTTCAGATCTAGCTGGCCTGCAGACCAAAGCGGTCGAGAAAGGCGATCATTTCCTCATCAACGGCCAGAAGATTTGGACGTCCGGAGCACAATTTGCCAATCGAATGTTCGCATTGGTTCGGACAGACCCAGATGCACCTAAGCACGAAGGCATCAGTTTCGTTCTATTGGATATGGATCAGCCTGGCATCACCGTCAAACCCATACGAACGATCGGAGGGAATTCGCCCTTTAACGAGGTTTTCTTCGACGACGCGATAGCGCCGAAAGAAGATCTCATCGGTGAACTTAACCATGGCTGGACCGTTGGTAAACGGCTACTTCAGTACGAGCGCTCGGGACAAGGCGGGTTGGGGGGCGTTGGTGGTACTCGTCAGTCACCTCGCACTTTTGCTCTCGCCGATACCGCAAAGCAATACCGGGGTGAGAAAGAAGGCCGTATCGAAGACGCCGCTGTCCGCGATCGAGTACTTACCATAGGCATGAATCAAACTGCATTGCAGCTAACACAACGTCGAGTGATGGCCGAAAACCGCGGTGGCGAGACCATGAGCTTCGCGACCTCTATTTTTAAGTATGTCAGCACCAATCTTACCCAGGAATTAACCGACCTCCGCGCGCAAATGATGGGTACCCAAGGCATTGGCTGGGAGGGCGATTCGTTCGACCGAACAGAGTTGGACACTACCCGAGGTTGGCTAGGTTCTCGAGCAATGACCATTTATGGCGGAAGCAACGAGATTCAGCTCAATATTATTGCTAAACGGGTACTCGATTTACCCGATTAGTTTCGTCTTGATGTCGTAACTGGCATTTCACACAGCAGCACTCTGCGAGCTCGTGCGAATCGGACCCAAATAGGATCTGTCGTGGATCCACCGATACCCTAGGCCATACAATGACCATGGGTAAGTACCAAGGACCTCGTCGTGACCATCATAGAACGCCAAATCGAAATTAATTCCTTCACCTTTGATGTGCGGTCATCGGGCGACGAAGGAGAGCTCGTCATTTTGCTCCATGGATTTCCGGAGACGTCCCACATGTGGATTCCGTTACTGGAACACTTGGGCTCGAACGGTTATCGCGCGATCGCTCCCGACTTGAGAGGGTACAGCAGGGGGGCGAGGCCGGAAGGCGCTGAGAATTATAGCTACACCACCATGGTGGACGATGTGCTCGGCATTGCTGAGGCTTTCGATAGTGAGCGCTTCCATCTTGTGGGGCACGACCATGGTGCGGGCCTGGGCTGGTTCGTCGCAGGAACTCACGAAAATCGCATTGCAAGCTGGTCCGCACTTTCCGTACCGCACATCGACGCGTTCGGTAATGCGATAGCAACCAATCCAGAACAGTCGGAGCGGAGCCAATACATCTTGTTCTTTCAACAAGAGGGCGCCGCAGAAAAGACATTATCCGATAACGATTACGCTGGATTAAAGGCCGTTTGGAACCAATCGTCGCCGGAGCAAGTCGAAGAATACCTACGCGTATTTCGCCAACCCGGAGCGCTCACCGGTGCGTTGAATTGGTACCGTGGTATCACCGTGGCGGGGGAAGGCCGACAACCGGTCGGCGACGTGTCGGTACCGACTATCCTAATTTGGGGCAATCAGGACCAAGCCATCGGACGGCCAGGTGTGGAGGCCACACCGCCCCTGATGTCCGGTCCGTATCGATTGATTGAGCTCGACGTTGGACATTGGTTAATACAGGAAGCCGAGACCGAGGTGTTACGCGAAATCACCAACCATATAGGGGCATTTCCGGTATAGGCACCTATTAAGGAGTCCTGGTATGAGCTATCAATTCAGTGACGAACACGTCATTTCACCCAAAATTTATGGGGAGAATGGCCACCCGCTCGAAGCATTTGCTTGGCTTCGTGCGAACGACCCGGTCCACTGGACGGAAGCACAAGACTTCGATCCTTTCTGGGCGATCACCAAACATGAGGACATCGGTTTTATTGAGCGTCAACCTGAGCTCTTCGCAAGCGAACCGCGCCCCATCCTTATGCCCGACAGGGGTTCGCCCGAAATACGTCAGGAAATGATGGCTCAAATTTTTGAGAAATTGCGTGACGCGCCAAAACTCATGGAAGTCTTGGCGGCTTCTGATGCCCGCGGATTAGTCAGATCGCTTGTGCAAATGGATCCCCCAGATCATCCAAAGTACCGGGCCTTGGTACAGCCCTGGTTCACCCCATCCAATTTGAAAGGGCTTGAAGAACGCTTACGCAAAATCACGCGAGAAATTCTCGACGAGATGGGCGGTGACGGCTCAAGCCGCGAACTAGATTTCGTTCAAGATGTCGCGGTATTTCCGCCGTTGCGTTTAATTGCAGCGCTATTAGGTGTTCCCCGTGAAGACGAATGGCGCATCCTGAAGCTGACCAACGAGCTATTTGCAGGGGACGACCCGGAGATGAAGCGGGTCGGCGACGATCCGCTGTCTTTAATTGACACGATTAAAGATATCTATGCGTATTTCACCGACATTACCGACGCTCGTCGAGCCAACCCGACCGAAGATCTTGCCAGTTACATTGCCAACGGTAAGATCGATGGCGAATACATGCCGTACCGCGAGCTTGTCTCGTACTACACCATTGTCGCGACCGCGGGGCACGAAACTACGCGCACGGCCATGGCCGGCGGCTTGCTTGCTTTGCTCGAAAACCCCGATCAGATGGATCTACTTCGCGGCGGGTCGACGGACATACTAAAACTCGCCGTGGAAGAGATGATTCGTTGGTCGACCCCAGTCACACAGTTCTGTCGTACGGCAACGCAAGACGTGAAGTTACGTGACAAGGACATTAGGGCCGGGGACAACTTGGGCCTATTTTACGCATCCGCAAATCGAGACGAAGACGTTTTCGATAAGCCGGAGACCTTCCGCGTCGATCGGCAACCCAACAAACACCTGGCCTTCGGGTTGGGCCCGCACATGTGTTTGGGCAATATCTTGGCACGGATGGAGCTACGTATTTTCTTTGAACAATTGATCCCAAGAATTGATGAGATGTACATCAACGGTGAACCCGATCACTTGCAGGCGAGCTTTGTCCATGGCTTGAAACATTTACCCATTCGTTATCGCCTCCGCCCCAACGCATAACATATATATATCTAGATTAGATTGGTAAGTATTTAATATAGTTAGTTTTTATTGTTCGACGTCAGGAATGATCTTCTACTAGATTCAGGACTCCCGGTATTGACGGGAGATCGTTGTTGGACGAAGGTATTGGGCTCATTCGGTCATCTCTACCAAAGAATGCGCCGACGGAAAATAAGAACCCTGAGGAGTCTGCAATGGCGGCAAATATTCAGAGCGTTGCTCGTGAATCAACGATACATGCGGAGCTATTATCGGGTTACACGGGTGTTCGTATTACTGGTCTATCCCTTGGCTCAATGTCCGACGCAGAAGTTGAGGAAGTCCGGCGTTTGGTCTCCGAATACTGCGTCGCGGTATTTCCAGATCAGTTCTTACCTCCCGATCAACACGTTGAGGTAATTGCTCGTTTCGGGGACGTGACGGTGACGCCCGGGGTCGATCTGCACCCGGACTACGAAAATCTACACGTGGTTCGCAACTATATCGACGGTGATCGACCCGTTTCAGGGGGCTTCCATACGGACACATGCTTTGTCGATCGTCCACCTGCGTACACGTCGCTTAACGCGATCGAGATCCCGGAACACGGAGGAGATACGGTATTTGCCAACCAATACCTTGCCTACGACACGCTGTCCGAGGTCATGAAATCGTGGCTCAAGGGGCTGCGATTTAAACATGTGGTCAGTGGTACGGATCGACCTGAGGAAGTACCCAATCCAGTTTGGCATCCGGCGGTCAGAACAAACCCCGTGACAGGTCGCAAGGCACTGTATGTCACTTTTGCTGCACGCTGTATCGAAGCCGAGGGTATGACACCCGAGGAAGGTGCAAATTTAATTCGCTTCCTTTACCAGCACTCGCTCGCCAACCATGCGATGTATCGACACCGCTGGCGACCTGGAGACTTCGTTATGTGGGACAACCGTTGTTCGCTGCACGCCGCGGTCTATGACCACGGCGAACAACCTCGAACGTTATATCGGGTTATGTGCGAGGGCGAGCGGCCCTACGAAGATTAAACGGAACGAAACCTGAGAGTTAATCCGATGGTCGCTCGGGTCGACCGCGACCTGGGCGACGATTTCGATCACCACGTCGTGCGTTTTCACGACGCGTCTGCATCCTTTCCCGTGCGGCCTGACGCTCTGACTCGGACATGGACTCCCACCGTTCGCGCTGGTTTTGGCGGTGGTCCTGTCGACGCTGTTCACGTGCCTCCCGAGCCGCGGCGCGATCGGCATCCGTTCCAGGCGGTGTTGGACGTCCCCGATCACCTTGGTCTCCCGGTCTTGGTCTTCGAGGCCCACGAGCATCGCGGCCCTCGTTGCTTCGAGGTGGGCGAGCATCACGAGGCGCATCGCGATCATCAAAGCCAGGTACAGCACGTTCACGAGCAATCCCTTCAGGCGCCATCAATAGACAAAGTGCAGCCACTGGGATCAGCAACAACTTGGACATAATTTTTCTCTCGTTGATAGGTCTACTTAAACCACTTATACGTACGTAAGTACACGATTGGTCGCTATTTTAAAGTAATTTCGTCGAAAAAAAGACACTCCAATTCTTTTGACGCGCAGAGCACCGAAACGTAGCGTTAACGGCGCTTTCACACCTCCAATGGAAATCTGGTGAACGGTGGCGTCGTTGCGTCGACATAACTTGTGGCTATTAGCCGTTTTGGGCACGCATTACGTTGGCGGGGCCGACTACACTGTGGCAGGTGGCGATGCGCACACCTGCGCAATCGATGACTTCGCGGTCGTCTGTTGGGGCGCTAACGAATTTGGTCAGGTCGATGTACCAGCCTTAACCAAACCAACAATGGTCGCTACAGGAGACGCCTACACATGCGCTCTCCACGACGAAGGTGTCGCATGCTGGGGATACAACGGTAGCGGACAAACCTCCGTTCCGTCGCTAACCAATCCCACGGACATTAGCGCAGGGAGTTTTCACGCTTGTGCCCTCGATGATACGGGGGCCGTTTGTTGGGGTTGGAACGAGGAAGGACAAACCACGATTCCAGGGCTCAGCAATCCCCAGAAGTTGGACGCTGGAGGCATGCATACCTGTGCACTGGATGACACAGGAATCGTTTGCTGGGGGTATGACGGGTACGGGCAATCCACAGTTCCAGAGCTACAAAATCCAACCAGGGTGAGTACCGGTGGCTTGCATACCTGCGCATTGGACGACGCTGGGGTCCAGTGTTGGGGCTACAACAGCGAAGGCCAAGTCGACGTCCCACCATTAAGCCGCCCGAGAGAAGTTACCGCCGGGTGGGACTTTAACTGCGCACTCGACGAATCTGGAGCGGTTTGTTGGGGCTTCGATGAGCATGAACAAACAACCATTCCGGGCCTAAACGGTCCTACAAAAATCGATGCGGGTGAGTCTCATGCCTGCGCGATCGTCACCGCGGGAATCCAATGCTGGGGTTGGAATGATTCCGGTCAGACCGAGGTTCCCGTTCTCCGTAATCCGACAAAAGTACGGGCCGGTGATATGCACACGTGCGTGATAGCGGACGCCGTCCTTCGCTGCTGGGGATCCGATGATTACGGTCAAACGAGCATTCCCACTTTAACCAACCCAACCTGGATTGGTACCGGTGACGCTCACAGCTGTGCTATCGCAGATGAAGGTCTTAGATGCTGGGGGTCAAACAGCGATGAACAAACGGAGGTACCGTCACTAACCAACGCGCAGCAAGTCGAAGGCGGCGCCTTCCATAGTTGCGCACTTGTCGAAGGTGGTGTCGCCTGCTGGGGAGATAACAGCGACGGTCAGAGTGATGCCCCTGATCTTAGCAACCCTAGTCACATAAGTGCCGGTGCCTTTCATTCTTGTGCGGTCGCAGACTCGGGAATCACGTGCTGGGGGTTTAATGGCGACGGGCAAACCGATACTCCCATTCTGGATAATCCAACTCAGGTCAGTGCGGGTGGATTTCACACCTGCGGGCTCGACCGCTCAGGTGTCAGCTGTTGGGGTTATAACGGCGACGGCCAAACCGACGTTCCAGCATTGAGTAATCCGACCGAGGTGCGTGCCGGTGACAGTTACAGTTGTGCAAGCGACGATTCGGGCGTGGTCTGCTGGGGTAACAACGAATTCAAACAATTGATGGCTCCAGCTTTGCCCAGCCCAACCCAACTTACCGCGGGTCGTTATCACGGCTGCACGATCAAAGGCACATCGATTGCGTGCTGGGGACGCAATAGCGCCGGACAGACCAACGTCCCAGGTCTAGTTTTCGATCGCGATAAAGACGGTCTCAGTAATCAGATGGACACAGATAACGACAATGACGGCACCCCAGACGTTCTCGACGCGCTCCCCTTCGATGCCTCAGAGACCGAGGATACCGATGCCGATGGAGTAGGGGATAACGCCGATGTGTTTCCCGAAGATGCCACTGAGACCGTGGATACCGACGGCGATGCGGTTGGAAACAACGCTGATGCCGACGACGACGGTGATGAGGTGTCGGACGCACAAGAAGCACTTGATGGTACCGATCCGCTGAACGGATTTGATTGTAGAACTTGCTTTCACTTCGATATCGACGTTGACGGTGATACCACGGCTCTAACGGATGGCCTTCTGGTCCTACGGCATCTTTTCGGATTTGCCGGAACAACACTTACTGACGGCGCGCTCGCTTCCTCGGCTTCTCGCTTAGATGGTGAAGCCATTGCTGCCTACCTAAACAACAACGCGGATGATTTGGATATCGACGGTGACGATTCGACGAGCGCATTAACCGACGGCTTGTTATTACTGCGGTATCTCTTCGGTTTCGATGGGGCGACTTTGATTGATGGCGCGCTCGGTGATAGCGCGACCCGTACAACTGCCGAAGGCATCAAGTCCTATATTCAAGCAAGGATCTCGACGGATACGTAGGGTGCGTCTCACTCAGCTCGACAGCGGCTACTTATCGAGTGGAGTGTCATCCTGGATGTCCTGACGCATCCTGGATAAGCTTCATACGAGACTAAAAAAAGGTGAACGCGCCATGTTTGGATCACAGCTAGTCAACGAACAAGCGACTTGGGACCAGATCAAAGCAGTCCTTGAGGTGATGGACTCGGGTCGTTGGACGAGCGTCTTCGCCTACGATCATTTTATTCCGCCGTGGCACCACACGGACGAGATCATGGAGCATGAATTCCTGAACACGCTCGAGGGTTGGTCGTTGCTGGCTGCATGCGCGGCGGTTACCGACAACCTCAAACTCGGCATTCTCGTCGCTGGAAATACATACCGTAATCCAGGCTTAATGGCGAAGATGGCCGCCACGGTAGACGTCGTGGCTCCGGGCCGAGTCATGCTGGGAATCGGTGCAGGTTGGAATGTTAGAGAACATCAAGCCTACGGATGGGAATTTCCCTCCATGCGCGAACGCTCAGACCGACTCGAAGAGGCATGCGAACTCATTCGGAAGCTTTTCCACTCAGGTCCAGAAGAACGGATCGATTACAACGGTGAGTATTACCAACTCAAGCAAGCGGCCTTTGCGCCCAAAAGTGGCAACGGAGAGCCGATCCCAATCATGGTCGGCGGCACCGGTGAAAAACGCACACTAAAGACTCTTGCCATGTATGGCGACATCATGAACGTGATCGCGAGCCCCGAACGAGTGAAGCATTTATCGGGGGTCTTGGAGAGGCATTGTGAGGCCGTTGGGCGCGATCCGTCGGAAATCCAGAAGACGGTCCACGTACCCATTCGTATCGTCCACGATGAAAAAAAGGCTGAAGAAATTCGTGGCGAGAACGTTTGGTCGATGATCGGATCACCCCAGTACGTGATCGACCGAATCGGGGATTTCCTCGACGTAGGCATAACCGAGTTCACACCACAGATCCGACCCCAAAGGCCCGAGATCTATCAGGAACTCGACGAAGAAGTGTTTTCAGCATTCGATTGAAGGCCGCGGAATTTAGCTCGGGGTAATGGGTTCAATCAGACTCTTCGGATAGATCAACAATGAGCTGCTTTAGTTCATCGACGGCGTGGCTCATAAGCAAATTCGATTTCCCGCGTTGAGGTAACGACATACTTTCGTCATTCGCATAATCAGGCGCCTCCTTGACAGGCTGGCTCCAGTCACACAAACGGAGCGCTTCCCCGAGACGATCAATAGTAATTCCTAGTTTTTCGATGACTATCTGATTACGACGGTTCAATTGTCTCGACATAATCGACTCCCTAGGGCGTTATCGACGAGCCCGATCTTACCGTTTCTACGAAAGACAAATGGCTTGACGCCCAAGCTCCTATTAACGCTAAGATTCGTTCCATGGCTATAAAAATAGATCCTAAGGACGCTACGCTGGGTGCAACGATCACGGGCATCGATTTAGCGCACTTAGACAACACGAGTTGGGACATCGTGAGGCAGGCATTTCTGGAATTCGGTGTACTCATTTTTCCAGAACAGGCCCTGTCCGACGATGTGCAAATTGCCTTTGCCTCGCGTTTTGGCGAATTGGAAACACCGCTCGCCGCCATCTCCAACGAACGCTCAAACGGGGAGGTCGTTGACGACAACGACTTACCGTACTGGATATTGCGTGGGAACGAACGCTGGCACATTGACAGCTCCTTCAAGCCACTCGCAGCCAAGGCATCCTGCTTAACGGCCATGGCAGTACCCGACGCTGGTGGTGAAACCCAGTGGGCGGATATGCGAGCCGGCTACGACGCTTTATCAGACGAGATGAAGCAACAGGTCGACGGTCTCTGCGCCCTGCATTCCAACTACTATTCCCACGAGATGTTGGGACAGGTTCCACAAACCGGTGATGGCTACGGATTCCACACGAAGGGAGCCCCGTTGCGTCCGTTAGTCAAAACCCATCCGGAAACAGATATGAAGTCGCTTTATATCGGACGCCATGCGTATGGCGTCCCCGGCTTGACGGACAAACAATCGGAAAAACTGCTCGCCAAGTTACTCGTCTTGGCGGCTCAACCTCCGCGGGTCACAGAACATCACTGGCAGCTGGGCGACCTCGCAATATGGGATAACCGCCGGGTGCTTCATCGAGTCGCCCCGTACGATTATTCGCAATCAAGAATCATGCGTCATACCCGGGTTGCGGGAGACCCCGCGTCTGAATTGGCCGGAACGCTCCCAGACGTTCGCGCATCGAGTTACCAACCCAGCCAGACAGCTGAAAAGTAATGCAGGTCAAAGGGCAGATTACGTTACCTAGGAAAATCTTAAGGAAACACAATGACCGACGAACACCCGACAAGACCAAATAAAAACGCCCACCCTCGTCTCGAGGACTTGGCGGGTGGCGTTGCAATTGTCACAGGAGGTGCGTCGGGTATCGGTTACGCATTGATTGAGGCGGCAATAGCGCAAGGCATGCATTGCGTCATCGCGGATATCGAAACGGAAGCGATACGAAGCGCTGAAGACAACCTCAGGGCCCCAGCAAACGAAGCCGGTGTCGAATTACTTGGCTACACCGTAGACGTTTCTTCCGAAGAGAGTGTCGTGGAACTCGCGGATGCCGTATCCAGTGCGTTCCCTGATACACCAATCTCCTTACTCTGCTGCAACGCGGGGGTCGGTGGCGGCGGTGGCGTGTTGACGGCAAGAGATATTGACTGGGACTTCGTCATTGGGGTGAATGTCAAAGGCGTCGCGAATTGTGTACGAACTTTCGTTCCGAAAATGCTTTCGCAAAATGCAAACGGCGCGGTCGTAACAACCTCGTCGCAAGACGGTATCTGCTGTGCACAAGGCGTCTATGGCGTCACCAAACACGCTTGCGTCGCGCTGACGGAGGCGCTTTACAATGAGGTTCAAGGCGCGCTTTCCGTGCATGTCTTGTGCCCCAACGCAGTCGCTACGAATATCGTTACGTCAGAGCGGAACCGCCCGGAACGGTATGGCGGTGTCGCCCAAGGAACTCCACCCAGTGGTACCAAGCCAAACCCAATCGCCGAGCGCTTTAAAGCGTTCGGGATGGCGCCTTCTCGATGCGCCGAGATGGTCTTCGACGCAATTCAATCGGGCGAATTTTATATATTGGCAGAGGCACCCGATGATCCTGGCTACGTGTATCTCGAAGCGCAAACCAGGATGGAAGCCATCCTCAACAAGGGTCTTCCCTCAAGACCCAAAAGCGAGTTGCTAACCAAAGTATTCAATCTTCGAATACCCCTCCCAGACAACGAATAGCTCGAAGTTACGTAGAGTGCGATTCGGACGAAACAGTCAATCGTTAAAACTAAAGGCGATCCGGTTGGTCACGCCGTCTACTTCAACTGGCTCGCCATTCACCACTCGGGGTATGTATCGAAATTGGCCCACCGCGTCGAGTGCAGCTTGATCAAAAATTCTGGGTGGGTTGGCATCGATAACTTTAGGATCACGGATCCCGCCCTCCCGTGTGACCGTAAATTCGAGTAGGACATACCCTTCGATACCACGGACGATGGCGCGACGTGGATAGACGGGCGATTTTTTATAAATCGGCGCATAGTTGGTGTCTTGATGGCCGGTCGTTAACAATCCGGCCGCTTGCAAGTGTTCAGTCGCCATCCGCTCATCGCCAATCTCAAGATAATTAATCGATAGTTTCTGGTGTAGCGCGAATTGGTACCGACTGAAGCCCTCAACATCTTTTCCGTTTCGAAGAATTCGTTCATATGCTTTGCTTTGCGCGTCGCCGTTTTTGAAAGATGCAGCATTCACTGCGGCTATCAAGGTGTGAACGTGTTTCCTTCCATATATTTGCTCATACAAATCTTCCGCCTCAACGCTGTACCGCCGACTGTCACGTAATCCAATCTTCGAAATATTTTGATAGAGATCCGGTAACAGTGTGGCTTCGTTACTGCGCTTTGCGATGCGTTCAGCCAGCCCCACCAAGACATACATCTGTCGATGTCTCTTGGTTTGTTCATCTCCAAACGAATTGCTCTGAAGTCCCTTCGCCAGCGCTTGGATCAATAGCGTCATGGGTACTACAGTCTCGTCAGCGTTTTCCCCATATACGCGTCGATAACGCGCTACCACCAGTTCAGCAACACGAAGTCCTCTCCATCGGAAGCGTGTAAAGGCGTTGAGCGTTTTTGCTAGATTGAAAGAAAGAACAGCGGTATTGGGATGATCTGTACCGTAGATCTGCTCGCTCAGCTCGAGCGCCAAGATGCCAAGACGCTCCGCATTCGGCAAGTCGCCGTTGTCCGAGAATTGCTGATATTGGTCGTGGGCATCTTCGAGTTCTCTTTTAAGACTTAAGGGGTCGTCATTTCCATACGCAGGGGACGACAACGCGATGATTGCAATCGCCCCCCACGAGATGCCTGTCAGCGAATGTCTCAAGACGAATCGCCTATAGAAGAATCAATGGGAGAACCGTTAACCGGCAAGCGCAACGATCATTTCTCGTACGACCATGACCGCTAAAGCGACACTTGCCCCAATAAACATCGTCAACCTCGTCGCGACGTTATTGACGGTCGCTTGCACGAGCGAATGTGCAACCCGGAATCCAACGAAGAACCAGGCACATCGGACATGAATCAAGTCAACGTGGCCTACTAGATGAATGTATACGGCGGTTGCGTAAAAAAGCACCGGTTGCTCGAACAGGTGGTTGTAGTTGTCGGTAATATTCCGCATGCCGGCGGACATGTTTTGTTTCATGTCGTCTGCATATTTGCCGCCTTGAAGGTTCGGGAAATTCTTCACGATTATCGGAAGCCGTGATGCAAAAATTACAATCGTCATGGCGAGTGTTAACACCATCATGCCGAGTACGGGCGAGAGAATATCCATGGTCCATAATTCCTTAGCTACCGTTGTTTGACGGTTGCATAGTGCCCCGATTAATTTTCTTGAGAAACCTTTTCCGCAGAACTAAGTGGAACAGTTGTCGCACCTGCTAAACTCGATCGAAATCCAGTCGCTGAGTTAGGAAAGAAATGCCGTGTTGTAACGTTCATGAGTATCGGGCTCGTGTGTTGGATGTTGTTACCCATGTGACAGTCTCTAGTGCCTAGGCATCGCGGTACCTTTAAGCCAAGCCGACCGGAGCCCTACGAGCTCTCCCGCGGGCGAGTCGAAGACTTTATTAAATGCCCCGCATGTTTTTGGTTAGATCGCGTGAAAGGAGTCAAGTTCCCATCAATCCCAGGCTTCAATATTAATAGCGCTACCGATCTACTCCTTAAACGCGATTTCAATCGGTATCGCGAGAGACAATTGTCCCACCCATTTATGATTCGAAACGGATTAGAGCATCTGGTTCCATTCGCTCACGAAGATCTAGAACGGTGGGTAAACGCACTTCATTTCGGCGCCTCACTCAACCACTTCAATACAATCCATGAAGAAACCAACATCCTTTTTGGCGGTGGTATTGATGATGTATGGCGCAACGTCGAGACGGGCGAGCTGCACGTTGTCGACTACAAAAGTACCTCTCAGGGCGTAATGGCTCCGAAAAAAGAGCCGAAAGAGATCAATCTAGAAGGTCGATGGAAACAAGGGTACAAACGGCAAATCGAAATGTATCAGTGGATCCTTCGGCGCAAAGGTTTTCAGGTTAACGACGTCGGGTATTTTGTCTATGTCGACGGTCAGCACTACGGCATCGATGGCATGCTCGACGACACCGAAAACCAGGCAAATATGAGCTTCAAAGCGACCTTGCTTACTTATCGAGGCGATGATTCATGGGTTGCCGACGCCCTACAGAACATTCACACAGTGCTAAACCAAACCCACTGTCCAAACCATGATCCGGATTGCGAACACGCGCGATTTTTCGATGGCGTCGCGGAAGCGATGGATGAACCCGCTGCCACGAATGGAGGTAATCAACAGATGACTGAGTTCATTAGCAGCGATTTAAAAGCGGCCGCCGATCGCGTAGCCGAAGCATGTCAAAAACTGCAACAAAGTCTGTCAGAACGGAAGTACCTCGAATCCGATAGTGAATTGATTGATTTTCTGCGCGTTCAACTCCAAGGCGGTGAAGATCAGCTTCGATCCATCGCAGAGGACGTATCGAAAAGAGATTCCGCGGGCGGCTAGGTGATGAAATCGACTCGGGATTCGAATCCTCGACGAATCCGACACCGCATCGGTATCCTATTCATCGACGACCAACGAGTTGAACCATGTCGCAAGATCATCTGAACGACGACCAAAAACAGTGTTTTTTCAACGACGGCTTCATCGTCATCAAAAATATCGTTCCACGCTCCTACATCAAAGCGGCGAAAGAATTAATCGAAGACGTCTTGCCACGGGATAAACGGATCCTACTGGTGCCTCGAGAACTAGCTATCCATCCAAACGTCCTAAGGCTATTCAATGAAACGAGTCTTAAAAATATTCTGGAGACCGAGCTCGGACCATTCCCGGAGGTGATCAGTTCGCAAGTTGCTGTGACACCCGGATTCGACACAATGGGGGGAAGACCACGCCCTCACGTGGATGGGAGTTGGAGTGGGGCGATACCCGATTCAGCGAACGATATTGAACCCGTGAGGGGTCGCCCCCTAGACCCTGCACCGTATTTTGGCGAAAACGATGATCGACGCGGCAGCAACGATGGCCAATTGTGGCAAGATCCGGACCGAACCATATCCCTTGGTAGTTACTCAGCGCTGGTAGGCGTCGCCCTCAACGATCAATCCATACCTGGACGGGGGCAATTCGCCGTTCTCAAAGGCATGCACGAAACAGTCGAATCCGCGTTCCGCTTTCAGCGCGATACCGGAGGCGTCATCGGGCCGGAGGGGCCAGACTGGCCACGCATCAAGGCGACGGAGGAGGGGCAAACCTACTTGAATGGATTGCCGGAATCCGTCCGGGCACGTATGCAAAAGATGTGCAAACACGGCAATTCGGTTGATGGCTGGGAATGGCCAGAATTGACTCCTGTCCTTTTAGAAGAAGGCGACGCGGTCATCGCGCTACACAGTTGTCCACATACGGCCACGCCCAATCGTGGAGCGGAACCTCGAATGAATATCTATTTCAGAATACGTCGCTTGCGAGAAGAAAATCCCCACGAAGGCAGTCGCCGCTTGGGTCACGGCGTAAGCGATCACCTGGATCGTGGCTATTACGGCCAGTTCCTCGAATACCCTGCCACATACAACCCATGGAAGACATCAATCGACAAACTCTGCAACCATTGGGATGAATGGCAAGGGATGCAAGATTTCGTCGCCGAGAATTCTCTAGCGCCGTAAATAGGACTACCCGTTTACTGTGTCGGCCTTCAATGCTGTCGACAATCGTTACAAGGAACGACGACATGCCCAAATACCGACACCATCACATTCATCTCATGAGCCACGACGCGATGGCAGCGGGTAGATTTTATGAATCCATGTTCGGTGCCAAGATCCTCAAATCGAAAGGCGCGAACGGATTACCGCGATGCAATATGGAGTTAGACGGACAAACGATATTGATCTCCACCGTGACCGAAGACATCACTCGCATGTCCAAAAACCCGCACCAGCAACTCGGACTAGACCATATAGGTTTACGAGTCGATGACATGGATGAAGCGGCGATTCAGTTAAAAGGCCTAGGCGCAGATTTTTTGATCGAGCCTCGTGAAACCACCCCCGGTGTCCAAATCGCGTTCGTCCGCGGTCCGGACGGGGTCAACATTGAGTTGGTTCAATACCCTGACAGGGGCTAGCCTTAATCCGTCTGCCAAGACATGCCGAAATGGGAACTTATCCTTCCCAGAAACACTCGCGCAGCCCAACGTGTTGCAGCCAATTCTCCACGAGCACGAGTTCTTCTACGTCCAACGTATTCCGAATACGTTCACTCACCAACTCGGCAGAGAAGGGCGGATAGGGTCGCGTCAAATAACTGACGGTTTCCCCGTAAATATTTGCTTTAAAAGCCTTTGCGCCGATCAACGACGCTTCGCGATTAGCCAGAAGGTAGGGTCGGTACGTTGTCTTCATTTCTCCAAGGACAAATTGGGCAAATTCTGTTGAATCCGGAAACGGAGCAAGTTCACCCACGCCATTCCAGCTATTAGCTTCTGTCTCCGACCATGCAATAACTTTCGGGAACCCTGACGTCACTTTTTTCGGGGTTGGATCCATATTGGTGTGAGCTCGAAGACCACCAAGAACAATGCAATCCACCGCAGTGGGCCGATCGCCCATAAGATAGGCTGACTGATTGAGCTGCGCCTCCGCAGCCTCAAGAATACGGACGTATTCGGCCTCAGCAGCGGCCTGTTGTTGTTTTGATTCGGTACCGGTCGCCCGACATGCTCTAGGCCCCCAATTCAATACCTGAGCTGCGGCCGCTTCGTTTCCCCCTGACATTCGTAGCGACGCGAAGTGAGCACTTTCCTCATGGTGCCATCGGTAATGCACCATCGTTCGTGCAATCCATTCATCAAAGTACTCCTCGACCACGTGCACGAGCACCCCGAGGGAACCATCGGGGTACATCCGCCGATCTGCAAAGCGGCCGTCTAACATAGTCATAAGTGGTGTCGTGTCGGCAATCATCCAATTTTCTGGCGTGTGTAGTACCGGGACTTGATGGGTCCCCGAACGGTTCTCGATTTCCTCACGCATGTCCGGCGTTTTAGACCGCAATTCGAATTCGGCGCCATAAAAAAGCATGGCGGCTTCCAGCTTCCTCGTGAAATAACTAAGTTCGCCACCGTAGACGATGAATTTTCTTGGCATGGCAGGCGACCTATTTCCAGCGTGTCAGGCAACCATAGCAAAGTGAACAGGACCATACGGTCCGGTCACCATCGATAGTCACGGGGAACAAGGACTTTCGACAACTAAATGACAACGCAGCGTCTCCTGTCCATGCTCCCATTCCAGATCCCGGATAAGGTAGGCGACAGTTGCTATCGGATAAGGCAACTCATCCAAAAACTTGCGATAACTCAGTTCGTACCTTTCTAGCGCAACGAGAACGGTTTCGGCCTCCTCCCGACTCTCAAAAGTCATCCCATTGCCATAAAGATGCGTGCCCATCACCCGTTGAAGGTATTCAATGCGAGCTTCATGAGGTTGTTGTTCAAATCGAAGCGCCAACGCCTCGGTTGGAGCCCAACGAGCAACGTCTTCCCTGACAGATGCCTCGTCCGGCAGCGCTTTCAACGCATCACCCATGAGCGTACTGCTCCAGAAGACGACGGCCTTGTTAAGCGTATTGTGGTTTGGGTGGGACAATCGGTGCCGTAATGTAGGATCGATTATCCACGCTAGATGACTCATACGTCTGCGCTACCACCGTCCTTGAGAAACTTTCCCCACGCCGATTTTAACCGAGCGAGGACGTCTTGGGTCGTGCGTGGCGAAAGGCATTTAATGAATGTCGTCAAAACAACTTGCGAGACCTTGATAAAAGGAGCGCGAATGCTTTTTTTGGTCCATGCTCACGTATTGTCATCGGCAGCGAGCCCATCTTTGACGACGAAGACCAAGAATATCTACCTGACCTCGCCTTCGTTATTAGTCCTAGTTTTTTCACTCGCGATCAGCGGGTGCGGCGAGAATCAAATCGGTCGACGTGATGTCGATGTCCAAATGATTGAAACGGATGCGAAGCCCGGCAGTTCCGCGCCCCATCTCGCTACCGACGTTGATGGCCTGGTCGTATTGAGTTGGCTTGAACCAAATGGCCTCAAGACCGCACTGCGATACAGCGTCTTCGAACGAGATGAATGGGCACCTTCGAATTTAGTAGCCACGGGCGCTAATTGGTTCGTCAACTGGGCAGACTTTCCATCCGTTACGCCGATTTCGGGAAGCCTATGGGCCGCGCATTGGTTGGTTCGGCAGCCTGCCGGCGGCTATGCGTACGACGTCGAAATAGCTCGCTCCACTGACGCCGGAATCACTTGGTCTGAATCAGAGAAACCCCATCACGACGGTACTCCAAGCGAACATGGTTTCGTGAGCCTGGGCTCGTACAAAGAGGAGGTCATAGCCGTTTGGTTAGATGGCCGAGAAATGGTAGGCGGACACCATGGATCTGGCGAGAAGACCACGGGCGGCATGACGCTGCGATCAGCCAGTGCCGCAATGGGGAAACCGTTTCAAAAGTTTCATGTGGTAGACGATCTCGTTTGCGATTGCTGTCAAACCGATCTCGC
This sequence comes from Pseudomonadales bacterium, assembly GCA_022448085.1. Lineage (GTDB taxonomy): Bacteria > Pseudomonadota > Gammaproteobacteria > Pseudomonadales > Azotimanducaceae > UBA11889. Next base: position 44,246 of record JAKUTH010000014.1, read on the forward strand.
CATCGCTCAAAGTGGTCCTATCTTGGCGTACCGCGACAGAACTTCCAATGAGATCCGAGATATCTATGTTTCGCGACTACTGGACGGACGTTGGGAGCCCGGGCGCTCAATTTTTCAGGATAAGTGGCGCATCGGGGGTTGTCCCGTCAATGGACCCGCTATTGCGGCGCAAAATGGGTCTGTCGTTGTCGGATGGTATACCGAAGCAAACTCAACGCCCCTCGTCCGGATGATTCGTTCCGACGATGACGGCAGATCATTCGGACCACCCGTGACCATCGATTCGGATTCACCGGTTGGGAGAGTGGACATCGATTTTCTCGAAAGTGGAGAAGCCGTCGTCAGTTGGATGGGCGAAAGCGATCCAGATGAGGGTACGCTCCTTTGGCGAGTGATTTCAAAAGAGGGCAGGCTAGGTCCATTGCAGAAAGTCACAAGCATTAGCACGCGGCGAAATGCTGGCTTCCCACAAATGAGTCGCGTTGGAAAGGGGCTTCTTTTTGCTTGGACAGACACGTCCAGTGGCGCCTCTACAATTAAAACAGCCCGCGTGCTTTTTCCTCACGAGAATTAGCGTCCGATCAACCACCTCAAAGAATCGCGACCTTGCGCTAAACAGATCGATCTGATCAGCTGCAAGAAATCACAAGGAAACCACTCGACGATGAAAACAGGATCAATTTGGATCGCGGGAACGTGCATGATCGTGCTTGCAGCCGCCGGTTTTGCTGCACATCACGAGGGAGCGTCAGAGTCGGTAGATAACCACGGTAAGCCGGTATCGAAATCCGAGAAAGTAAAAACTAAAGAGACCGCGAGCGAGAACGCAACTGAGGGCAGCGAGTCGGCTGGCTCCGCGACCCAAAACCCCTGCATGGAGGACATTAGAAAACATTGCGCAGATTCTTTTGGCACCGGCGATCGTGGTGCTGTCATGCAGTGTGTCCAAGACAACTACGAGAATTTCTCCGAAGCGTGTCAGAAAGCGATTCAGGCTCGTATGCAGGGTCGGTAAACGGAGGAATTTAGACCGTATCGAACAACCAGCGGAGCGAATCCGCAAAGATTGCACCAGCATGGCGTAGTGAATGCATGCCCTCGCCAAACACAAATCGGTGTTCGTAATCCGCAAACTCGAGCGCGCTAGCCATCTGTTGGTTTACCAATGGCCAGTTCCCTAGCCAATTATCGAGGTCGTGCTTACCACTCTGGAGGAACACTCTTAATGGTTTTTTCACGCTCGTCCTGACCAAATAAGGGTAGTTGTGGCCCCCACGTATGTTTGTAAACGAACCGCAATGGCTCAGTACCAATCCAAACGCCGAAGCATCGTGCCAAGCGGCGTTGAACGCGCATATGCCACCGCTCGACATTCCGCATATAAGGCGCGCACGAGGATCTGGGTTGAACTCACATCCGAGGGTCGATTCGACCAACGGAACCAACTCATCGTTAACAAACTTCACGTAACGGGGCGTGACGGAATCATATTCGTAAGATCGACCCCGGTCAGGATAACTTCCATCGGGAACGGGCTCATCGGGAGTCCCAGGATTTACAAAGACCCCAACAATTGGCGGGAGTTCCCCGGCGTGAATAAGCGAATCGAATACAGCCGGCGCGCGGACCGGTCCAACACGGTGCACGTAACCGGCACCGTCATTAAACAAAGCTAGGGCAGGGCGGACCTTCTGGGGATCGAATTCTGGGGGGGTGTAAATCCAGATATCTCGGGTGGTTTCCGGAAAAATCTCGGTATCACGCCAATCCCGGATCTTTTGCACTTTTCCGCGCGGTATCGATCGAGGCGACGCCTCGGCACACGGGTTGTACTGGTTATCGTCCAACATTGCCGTTGGATGCACACGAGGCTTGGGTAAGTAATCGTTTTCTGGAAGGCTATCGAGACCGTGGGCAATAAAGGTTTCAACGTCGAGCGGCATCATGTACTCCTGCCAATTGATCCATATCTTCGTCGATTATAGTGCGCTGAGACGCCAGCGACTGGCTTCGTCAAACTGATCGTTACATGAGCGAATAACGTTCTAAGTTCTTAGCGAAGATCGAATCGTGGACGGCCCATCCGTTGCAATGTCGAACCGCAGGTGCAATGTTTGTAGACGTTATACGGAGAATGAAATTGTGACCGACACGTTACTCGCAACCACCCCCAATCAAGAGCATGTCGGGATTTCTTCGGTGTCAGAAGAATTACCGAGCATCGTGGATTGGTTGCCTGGCGGATTGATTCCGGTTTGGGAAATCGTTTTGGCAACACCTTTCCTTGCCTCACTCGTTATCGCAATAACGTTTTACCTTTTCGCCGTCGTTTTACGGGGCGTAATTTTCCGGGGCTTAGTCCACTTAGCCAATATGACGGACTCACTATTGGACGACGACGTTCTTCAATACGTACGCAAGCCAGCGTTTACATCGGTCCTGTATTTCGGCCTCACGCTAGCAACGAACGTAGCTCCGCTTCCTTTTGGTAAGCAGTTGATCATCAATATTTTGTTGTCGGTGATCATCGGCAGCTGGATGCGCGCATCAATATTGATATCAACCGTGTTACTCGACACGTTAGAACGGCACGATGGCTTCAGCTTGATCGAAATACGGACGAAGCCGTTATTCGACCTCACCGTGAAAATCCTAACCATTCTCGTCGGCAGTTACTTGCTGTTACTCATTTGGGGTATTAATCCTCTCGGTTGGCTCGCTTCGGCCGGTATTGTGGGTATCGCCATTGGTTTCGCAGCACAAGACACTCTGGCCAACGTATTTTCAGGCTTTTTCATTGTCGCCGATGCCCCCTACAAGATTGGCGATTACATCACCCTCGATACCGGTGAACGGGGACTGGTATCACGTATCGGACTGCGGAGTACTAGGTTGCTCACGCGAGACGATGTCGAAATCACGATTCCAAATGGGGTGATCGCAAGCGCCAAGATCGTCAACGAAAGCGGGGGGCCTTACCTAAAAATTCGAGTACCCATTGCCTTCGGAGTCGCCTACGGTTCTGACGTCGATCAAGTGTCCGAAGTCATCCAGGCCATTGCTGAGTCGCATCCATCGGTTTGTGAGCAACCGACGCCAATGGTTCGAATGCGTGCGTTTGGCGCTTCCAGTCTCGATTTCGATCTCCTTGTCTGGATTGAGGATCCCCAATACAGAGGGTCAATTTCCCACGATCTCTTAGTCGAGATCTACAAGGCCTTTGGACGCGAGGGCATCGAAATACCGTACTCGAAACAAGACCTTTACATAAAACAACTGCCGCAGACGGAATAGTTCGCAACCACGAATCGTCATTTAGCCGACTTGGAAGCCAGCGCAGACCATCTCTCCCGTCTACGAATCGTCCTCAGGCGTCCAGCTGCGGCGTAATAATTCCAAGCTCAATCGAAGTCTCGACTACATCGCGGATTGTGTCTTCGACCGGTCGAATTGTAGCGCCTAGTATTTCTTTGGCCTTTTTGCAGTCGTTCAGAACATTCGACTCGACCGTGATCGTCTTTCCAGCACTGGTCACGGTGGCTGGCTCTCCCAATTTGAACGAAGGAAAGTTGTCCTTAATCACTACAGTAACGTCGGTTCCAAACCGAAGTGCAGAACGACCGCCACTCCCATGCATAACGTAACGATTACCGCCGTGAGAGCCTTTGTGGTCTGCGGCTGATTCGGCGGCGAGGCGATGCGCTTTAACCAAATCCCTTACGTCGATAATGTTGTAGTACATATCGTATTTAGAAGGCCAGGAAGGCTCGAGCCCTCCGGCAAGACGTCCAATCTGCTCGATCCACTGACCCACTTGCGCCTTAAACAAAATCGGTCCACAGATCATGGCCGGATTCATGGTGATCGCGTCCCACGCTCCAACACTCGCATCGGCTGCAGCGTTAATAAAGTGCTCGGTATCGACCTTACTCTTAGCATAGGAATTTCTGGGATGGTCCCAATGCTCCGGGCTGACGTCGTCGGATGCCCAATCGGTTTCAGTCCACTCGTAACCTTTCGGTAGTGATGCCCCTTTTGCACCAGAAACGGCCGCCATTGAACTGGTGTAGATCATCCGCTTCACGGTCCCGCTGGCATTAATTGCGTCGATAACGTTCTTGGTGCCGACCATCCCACCGTCGTAAACGTCCTGAGCTACATCACCACTTCCCAGCGGCTGAGATTTCCCATCGGCCGAATTTCCGAGTACGGCAGCGACATGGAACACGCCGGCACATCCCTGGAATGCGTCATCGTACGAGCCTCGCGTGAATAAATCGCATCCGTCAATAATTTCGACATGTGCCAGTCGACTCAGATAATCGACACTGTCCGTACCGCGCCACGAACTCGCGTCACGGATACACGCCCTAACATGGTAGCCATGGTGGACCAACTCGCGAACCATGTGTGCACCAGTGAATCCAGAGCAACCGGTCACGGCCACGGGACCGTCTTGTGGAGATATTGATGGCATCACAAAGTCCGCAGAAAGATCCCATTAGATGGTGATCGCGTGAGCCGCGCAAGCATCATGCTTCGCCGACAACCCGAACGTCTATTTACGGATCAATGAGACCGTTCAGCCACCTAAACGCCAACTCCGCCACATATCGTCACCGACAAGCTTGTCCGCCCGAAAGAGCTTCGCGTCTTTAAACCATTCGTATTGATTGGCGTCTTTGTGTTCTTCATCCGTCAGAACCGGCTGGTTCCGCGTGAAATCGGCAAACAGTGCCCATCGGATGTCAGCACCAAGATGTACGCCAGCAGAATGTATAGTGCGTCCGTGCCAAAAAATGACGCTGCCTTTCTCTGCCACGATTTCGTACGGTTCGATCGTTTCCGCGATCTCTTTCAACGTATCTCGAAACGAGCTAAGCGGTGACCAGTTCGCTTCGTACCGATGCTGCCGAAACATGCGTTTGTGGCTACCTGGATAGACCGTAAAGCCTCCATTACGAGGGTTCACATCCTCCAGATATCCACACGCATTCAACTGCTGACATACCTGATCGGTGTGGGGACCGAGGAAGCGCCCTTGGTCTTCCAATTTTCCCTCAGATAGAGGCTCGCTCGGGAAGACGATGTACACGCCACGGACCCGCGTAATAGCACGCAAATCACGACTTAGAATGGTCTCGGCAACTTCTCGTACGTGCGGATCATTCGGCAAGAGATCCAATATGTAATTTTCGCTACCAAGATCATGGAGCTTGACGATCCGCCGCATGTGTTCAATTGGATGGCGTCCTTGAAACGGGCCGTCGACCGGATGGGGAGGCATCTCGGCCCACTCGGGATCTTTCCACGTCTGTTTATCGTCGCGAGATAGCGTCCATGTCGAACCCGGTTTCACTGGTACCTTGGCGAGTAAATGTGTCCATATGCGGTCGAGTGCGGCTTCGAGTTTGTCGGGGTCAAGAATCCTTTTTTTTACGAGAAAGCCGTATTCACAGAAGAAATCCATTTCAGCTTCCGAGACCACTTCGCCCGCAATGGTGAGATCAGGCATTTCAAAAACGATGCTTGGCCTTTGCATACCGCTTACGCTAGTTGACTAACGCCTTGCCTCCCTGGTCTAGCACTTGTGCTTTGAGAACCGACCAGTCACCCGTCCATAAGGCACGCGTTGGAGTTGGAAGCGAACCGTCGTACTCAATGGCCAGACCACGTTCAATGGCGCTGAGCGCTCGCTCATAACGCCCCGACTGGCGATAGAGTTCGGCAAGGCTATATAAAGCAACCGACTCAAGGGCCTCTGGAATATTGCCGCCCTGTGCAGCGACGATTTCGAAATAGTCTATCGCTTGTAGGTTATCGCCCTTAAGTGCAGCTGCCTGCCCCAGTCGATCGTATATTTGGGCAAGGTCATGCGGTCGATAAGCCGGGCCATCGAAACCGCCATCGTAGATGCGTTCACGTGTTTCGAGTGATCCATTGAGCACGTCGATGGCCGCATCGAGTTTGTTTGCATCCATAAGGATTTGCGATTCAGCCAGTGCTTGTGGTGTGAGATAAAACAGCGGCCGGATGCGTCGCATCGTTGTCGTCTCGGTATCCAACGTTCTCGCGTCCGCATCGATCTTAGACCACTCGTCCCACGCAATTTGGTACGCCTGGATCCACAATTCTCGGGGCGTGCGACCGTACTGTTTGCTTAGTTGTATGGCTTTCGAAAGGCTCACGTGTGCGGTGCACCATTCCTTCGTTTGGATCGCAGCAATGCCGAGCTCCGCGTACGCACTGTAGACAAGCCCAGCTGAGCGCGGTGCTTGCGAAGAGAGCAGGGCCGCCAGCGCATGCTTTCGCTCGATCACGCTCTGCGACCAAAGTTCTTTTTCCGCGTACAACGACCCGAGAAGACTTCCAGCTATATATCGAAGTTTTCGAGCAGCGAGATTACTGCGGGCGGGTTCATATAACGCCTGGCTCTGTCGAACAGTCTCGATGGCCTCGTCAAGAAGCCCCATTTTGTCTTCCGTTTGCGCTCGGAGATACAAGTACCCGGCGCGATCCACGTCGCCTCTCGATCTCGCAATTCGCCGATCCAGGTAACGAATGGCTTTCTCGAATTCACCTTGCATTTGCCAGTCGGTAATTCTTGACCGGACGTTGTCACTTCGAAAAGACAGTGGATCATGCGGCGTCATAAACCATTTAACGCGATCCCTTACGCCTGCCGTCGAGATCGGACGCCCCGCCTTGGTTGCTGGAACAAACCGATACTGGTTCACCGATCCAAGCGCAGCTCGCTCGAAATCACCCCGCATACCATCGCTATTCCAACTCAATGCAGATTCAATAACCGTTGCATCGGCAACCCCACCATTTTCAGTGACGGTAAATTCAACCAACACAAAGCCCTCCGTGCCGCGCTTGAGCGCTTCACGCGGGTACCGAGGAGGATCTTTAAGTAATGCGGAGTGGGGCCGATAGTTGGGTTCCTCGAGAGAGCCACCTAGTCCACATTCTGAAAAAAAAGACGCATCCAAAGGTATTGCAACCAATACAAGACCGAGCAAGACGTTTGAGCAAAAAAGGTGCATTCGGCTATTCTTCAACTCCGCGCGCATCCTAACGCAAACGGAGGGATGAGCAGTATCCTACATAGAATTCGGCGACACCAAGAACTTCGATTGGAACTTGAATCTTGTGATCCCAATGCGCGCACGTCTGTGTTTAGGGTAGCAGGACCGGTGGCTTCTTCTTTTCTTGGCGTCGCTGCCGCATTGAGAGAGATTCCTGCATGTTGAAACAACAACAGAACTTATCCGGTGACGAGAAGGCCGCGTTGCAGGGGTTTGGTCGCGTTACCACAGATTCGCCTCCGGTGTTCGATCCGGGTAGCGCGATCGAAGCCGCGAGCAGCTTCTTCACAGCCAATGGATACGTCGTTTTAAGCGCCTGCCTCGATCCGGTCGAAATAGATCACCTCAATGAGTTTTACGATCGAACGCAGGAAGAGCGCCCCCATGCTTGGGGGCTCAGAAACGATCGTAAGCCGCACCACCAGCAACAAGGCTTAATCTTTTCTCAACCCTTGCTCGATTATCCGGAGCTCGATCCCTATACCCAGCATCGTAGCTCGTTCCCGGTCGTGGCCAGTATATTCGGCGGAGAAACGCATGTGCGGTTCAGCGAATTCAATTTTCGGGAAGCGCCGGAAAATGCGGGCATCGGAGCAATGAACTTCCATCACGATGCGGTTTCTGCCGATCGATTTACACGCAGCCCATACATGCCGTGCGATTGGCTTTGCGCGATTCACTATTTGACAGACGTCGAACCGGGGACTCCCGTATTCTGTGTGGTTCCCAAAAGCAATACCTACAACACTCTGAAAGAAGCCTTCGAGGGTCTGGGCGAAGCATACCTCGAGGTGCCCATCTACGCGGCAGCTGGAACATGCGTTTTGTACGATACCGCCATTTTTCATACAAGACTTGACGGGGACGGCGTACGCGCGCGCCGAACTTGGCACCAGTATTACGCGAGAGGAGGTTGGCTCCCCACCGACACGCGCTATGTTCGACCACCAACGCCAGTACTCACGAATTGGAATCTCTTTCCGGAGCGCTTAGCGTTACACCCCGACTCCAAGACGAAACTCTTCTTTTCCCATTGGAATACTGCGCAATGTGAATGGGTTGCATCGGGTTTCGCCGACCCAATCCGCGAATCCATGCCGAGAGGTAACCAATAAATTATCTATTTTTCAATTAGATATACACTTTTTATAAAATATTTCGTGGACTCTTCATCGGCCAAAATGCAAGCTCCAAAGGACACTACTGGAACAATCTCTGGTCGCAATACCACAAAAAGCTATGCCAAAAGGAGTTAAGTACATGCTCCCCAATCCATTTTGACTTAGGATTATAG
>JAKUTH010000015.1 GCA_022448085.1 Pseudomonadales bacterium
CGCACCGTAATCGCCCGCGCAAGACTGTCCTGTCCGAATGCCTCCCGCTGACCCCGAAACATGTTTCTAGAAAATTGATCCAATACAATGACCACGGCCAACGCGCCCTCGGCTTCCTCGCCCCAATGCAAAAGCCTCCCGTTCCGAATCGACGCATGCACGTCTTCGAATCGATCTTTGATGGCGCAGTCAATTTGGATCGTTGGTCGATACCAAAAACGGTTACGCGCATGGGCAGCAGCGGGATCGGATTCGGTGTCACCAAGCCAGTACGCAATCACGTCGACCGGCTCGTGCGCGTCTTCAGACATCGTACTATTGTACCTAACACGGACCCACTACAGGCGCACCATTACCTTAACCAACACCGCCGCTCGCGCATCAGAAGCACGAGAGCGTTGTCATTCTTCGCTCGGAATCCCGTGTCCGGGTTTCGAGACGTTCCGGATCCACTACGCCGCCGGGTGCGCTACTATCGCGTCACACACGGTATGGAAGCGTGATGCCCATGACAATCCCGCAACCCGATGCAAACAACGTCTGGCGGCTAGAAACCCCGGGCATCGAAGGCTGGTCCAGAACAGCGCGAGCGGATGATCCCAACAAATACTTCATGGTTTCGACGGACGGACATGTGCAAGAACCCGCAGACCTTTGGCGAACGCGCATAGACAAAAAATTCCGAGAGCGTTTACCAGGAGTCGCCGTCGACGCCAAAGGTAAGAAATTTCAGAAAACGGAAGGCTTTAGGCCGCTGCGTATTCGCAACATTGAGTTCCAGGGGGAGGACTTGCTGCGCAATCAGTCGGGTGCCCTACCGGAGGATCGGATTCGAGACTTGGCGGCCGACGGTGTCGATGCCGAAATCCTTTTTCCAAACAAAGGCCTCACCGTCTGGGCAACCCCCGACCCAGCTTTCAGTCAAGCGATGTGTCGTGTCTGGAACGAGTGGGCATGGGAAGTCTTCGGAAGCTACAACGATCGTCTATCACCCATGGCGTGCGTGGCATCCGCCGACATAGCCGGTGCCATTCAGGAAATACAGCGTTGCGCCGAACTTGGGTTTCGAGGACTTTCTCTACCGTGTAAACCCGTTTGGGGTGCACCAGATCACGAACATTTGAATTACAACTTACCGGAATTCGATTCCTTGTGGGCCGCGATCCAAGAAGTCGATCTTCCGGTCACGTTCCACGTCTCGACCGGACGCGATCCACGCACGTCGAGAGGAAACGGTGGCGCCGTAATCAATTATGCCGTCCACTCACTCGCGCCGACCATGGAACCGATTGCCAACCTTTGCGCGTCGGGCGCACTCGATCGATTCCCGGGCTTACGTTTCGGTAGTGTCGAGGCAGGAATTGGCTGGGTTCCTTGGGCTATTTGGGCGCTCGACGAAGCTTACCGAAAGCATCACATGTGGGTTCGACCAGCATTGTCTAAGTTGCCGAGTGATTTCTTTCGAAGCAATGGCTTCGCCACGTTCCAAGAAGATAAGCCCGGGCTCGATCTCGCACGCGAACACGGACTCATCGACAATTTTATGTGGGCCAACGATTACCCCCATCACGAAGGGACATGGCCACACTCCGCAGCGGCAATCGAACGAACCATGGGGCATCTGTCGGATCACGAACGTGCCAACGTTCTTGGGTTGAACGCGGCCCGAATCTTTAAGTTCCCGATCCCCGAGCGCTACCATACGCAAGAAGACGTCGCCGCTGTCGTCGTTCGAAAACGAATCTAAGGGCGACGCCACAGTCTTTTTACTATGCCCGAACACGCGTGACCGTTCGCATCAAAAACCGTATTGCCCTGATCACCGGCGCCGCCTCGGGTATCGGTAAAGCGACCGCGGATCTTTTTGAGGCCGAGGGCGCCGTCGTCTTACGGACCGACATCGCCGACGGTAATCACCATAAACTCGATGTCTCGAAAGCATCGGATTGGCGCGGCTTCATCGATTCTATCGAACATGAACACATCGACATTGTCGTGAATAACGCGGGGATCTCTCCCCACGACAACATCGAAAATCTAGACATGGCGACATGGGACACTATCCGCGGCGTCGTTCTCGATGGTGTCATGTTGGGATGCAAGCACACGTTACCTCTACTGAAAAAGAGTGCCTGTGGCGCAATCGTTAATGTGTCATCGGTCGCCGGTATAGTTGGCGCGAGCGAGTACACCTCGTACGGAGCCGCCAAAGCCGGTGTCCGAAACGTCACCAAGTCGGTCGCCCTTCACTGCGCGCGAATGCGTTATAACGTGCGTTGCAATTCCGTCCATCCGGGTTCAATCGACACCCCCATACTCGATGCTGACAAAGCGAAATACGGCGTGGAGAAGGTCGTTCGAGTTCGAGCCAAGACCATTCCGATGGGTCGTCTGGGCCGTGCCAGAGAAGTCGCCGACGCGATCCTATTTCTAGCGAGCGACGATGCCAGTTTTATTACCGGAACCGAGCTGGTCGTCGATGGAGGATTCACCGCTCGCTAGCAAATTCCGGTCTTCTTTACTTGGTTGGTAACATGTTCTCTATCCACCTGATAGGCGCCCATCATGGTCGACAGCAAACCAGCAACCGATGCCACAATTACGGCGAATCGCGACGTCCTCGAGGAACTTGATTTCACCGATAGAGCAAGCTTCGAGAACGCTCAACGCGGTTTCATCGCAACCATTGACCCCATCAAGATCGCGCACAATGAAGCCGATCGAATGGTATTCGACCTCAGCGCCACAGAGTTTCTGGAACACCAAGCACCCGACACCGTAAATCCGAGTTTATGGCGCCAAGCGCAGTTAAATGCCCAACACCATGGATTATTCGAGGTTGTGGATGGCATTTACCAGGTCAGATCTTTTGATATCGCGAACATGACCTTAATTCGTGGCGACACCGGTTGGATCGTGATCGATCCGCTAACCTCGAGCGAAACATCAAGCACCGCTCTCGCGCTCGCAAACAAACACCTCGGACACCGAGAGGTCGTTGCCGTGGTTCATACCCACAGCCACGCCGATCACTTTGCGGGGATATTGGGTGTCGTTGATCCAAACGATGTCGCGTCGGGGAGGATCCCCATCTTTGCACCGGTGGATTACGTCGACGAGGCACTCGATGAAAATGTGCTGGCGGGTAACGTCATGAACCGACGTGCAACCTATATGTACGGCAACTTACTCGAGCCCTCGGCCACCGGATTCGTCACCGCGGGACTGGGAGCAGCCTTATCGATGGGATCGACAGGATTTATCCCACCAACAGAAATCATCAGGACCACGGGGGAAACTCGAACTATTGACGGTGTCGAGTTTGAATTCCAAATGACAATGGGAACCGAAGCGCCCGCTGAAATGGTGTTTTACTTTCCGCAGTTCAATGCGCTCTGCATGTCGGAGATCACGTCGCACCATCTTCACAATGTTTATACCCCCCGAGGTGCCCAGGTGCGCGACGCGCTTGCATGGGCAGCGCAAATTAATGAGTCCATCGAGCTATTTGGCGACCGCCTCGAACTTCAATTCGCGAGTCATCATTGGCCGATCTGGGGTCGTGAAAAAGCGCTGGAGTTCCTCCGAAAGCAACGGGATATGTATAAGTACATCCACGACCAATCACTGCGCTTGGCAAACCATGGCTACCGCATGGAGGAAATCGCGGAACAGGTCAACCTACCGGAATCGCTAAGCAAAGAATTCTACAACCGGGATTACTACGGCACCGTTCACCATAACGCGCGGGCGGTTTACGTTAAGTACCTAGGTTACTTTGATGGCAATCCCTCCCACTTGTATCAACTGCCACCTGCGGAGGCCGCCCACCGTTACGTTCGATTCATGGGTGGCGCAGATGCCATCGTCGCCCAAGCGACCGAGTCGTTTAATACCGGGGACTACCGATGGGTTGCCGAAGTCCTCGATCACGTGGTAGTTGCTGATCCCACACACCAAGCGGCACGCAATTTGCTAGCCGACGCTCTCGAGCAGCTCGGATACCAAGCTGAATCCGCACCCTGGAGAAATTTTTTTCTTACCGGAACCAAAGAGTTACGTGAGGGAGTAAGAAAAAGATCGAACTTTTCTGCCAGCGAAGCGATGGCCAGTGGCATACCACTTTCAAATCTTTTTAGGACGATTGCCGTGCGTCTCAACGGCCCCAAGGCAGCGGCTCATCGCATTCAGCTTGCGCTCAATTTTCTGGATATTGAGACCCCATGGCTGGTGACCGTCGAAAACGGTGTCTTGAACGCGCACTCGAACAAAGCGGTCCCGTCGCCGGACGCTTCGCTCGTATTGACGACCTTGAACTTTAAGAGACTCATGCTCGGATTAACGGACGCCGCTGCACTCATCGGCACCGGTGAGCTGTCCATCGATGGCGATGCCTCTGTCTTATTGACCTTCGCGGAACTCTTTGACCAATTCGATCGTGGCTTCCCCTTAGTAGGCGCCAGACCCGAGATCGTACCTTCCTGATAAGATCAACGTTTGCCGTAGTTAGGGTTTGTATGCGTCAAACAACGGATGGGGGCATGCCGCCCGATGCAACGATGTTTCGATCGGACATGTTCTCGTCGTTACGAATTCGGGACTTCAAGCTTTTGTGGATCTCGAACTTGGCCGCATCTTTCGCCATGCAAATGCAAATGATTGCGCGCGGCTGGTTGATTTACGACATGACCGGATCGCCACTCGATCTGACGTGGGTGATGCTCGCCTTTATGCTGCCGTCCCTCGTCTTCTCCCTGGCGGGCGGCGTTATCGCCGATCGGATGCGAAAGAAGCCGATCATGGTGGCCTCCCAGTTGCTGAATACCGTCGCCACCGTACTGCTCGCCACTATTATCTATAACGGCGACGTGACCTTTGCACACTTTATCTATTTTGGCCTCTTCAATGGCACCGTGCTGTCGTTCAGCATGCCGGCACGTTCAGCCGTCATTCCGGAAATCGTGGGCCAGGATTCGGTCGTCAATGCCATGGCGCTGCAAAGCGCTACCTTCAACCTAGCGCGAATCCTGGGCCCGGTGGCTGCTGGCGGACTGATGGCGTACCTGGCGGGCGGTAATACGTCGTCCACGCTCGGGGTCGGCATCGTCTTCTACCTCATCGCGCTGCTCTACATCGTGTCGGTCGTTGCGACCAGCCTCTTACGTTACACGGGAAAACCCTCGCGGACCGAACCCGCTGGCATGATCGACGACGTCTTAGAAGGTTTTCGATACATGCGCCACGAACGCGTCATCCTTGGGTTATTGATCATGGGGTTCCTACCCATGACCTTTGGTTTTACCGCGATGTTCTTGTTGCCCGTGTTTAATGCCGACGTCATTGGTGGCGGTCCCGACGATCTCAGTTTTCTGGTGGCCGCCATGGGCGTAGGCGCTTTAGCCGGTTCATTGGCCCTAGCACGACTGGGGGACATAGGCAGCAAAGGCCGCGTCCTGTTTGTAACGTCCTACCTTTGGGCCGCTTTCCTGGTGATGTTCGCGATTTCCCAGACGCTTTGGCTAGCGATGTTGTTCGGTCTTTTCACCGGGCTCTTCGGGTCCGTGATGGGTTCGCTCAACATGAGCGTCGTACAGCTTGCTATACGGCCTGAAATTCGAGGTCGCGTGATGGCCATCATGTGGATGGCGCACGGGCTCATGCCCGTCGGCATTATCCCCATCAGTTGGCTCGCTGAAGTCGTCAGCATTGACATAGCGTTGTTAGTAAGCGCTTTCTTGCTTGCAGCCACAATGGCTCTTCTCGGCTTCGTTTATCCCGAGCTCAAGACCATCGACAGGGGACACGGCGCGGAGGATAGTGTGCCCGATACGCAAGTGCCCGGCGCATCGACCCAGGAGGCAAGATGACCGAGTCCGCCATTACTTACGTCACCGACGACATGCATAAAATGAAAGGTGTCTGGATCGGTGAACGAACATCGCCTCCCATTGCAATGTCCGATATTCGCAAATGGGCGATCGCAACGTATTGGCCCGAGCAACCGCCACGTATTTACTGGGACGAGCCACACGCCGAGGGCACTCGGTGGGGTGGCATTCTCGCGCCCCCAGATTTCAATCCGTTTGCCTGGCCCGTTGAACGAATCGCGAGGGCGGGCATACCGCAGCCTCGAAAACCGGATGGTTCACGATTCACCGGGATGAACGGTGGCCAGACCGACACCTACGGCGCACCAATGCGACCCGGCGACGTCATTACAGCACGTTCGCGTCTGTCTGATTGGCACGAACGCGACGGCCGGCTCGGCTGGACGCTTTATACAACCACTGAAATTGAATGGCGCAATCAAAACGACGAACACGTTAAAACACGGATGTCGATCGGCATCCGCTACTAAGGAGGGACTATGTCCATCAAATTTTCGGAAATTGAAATTGGAGATAGTCTGCCGCATTGGTCGCGTCGCACCTCCTTCGCCGAGTGGAACCGCTACGCGGCAGTCAACGATGAATTTGTGCCGTTTCACATGGACGACGAAGCCGGTCGACGCGCTGGCAATGAACAAGGCGCATTCGGTATGGGCAATCTTCGGTACGCGTACATCGTGAATGCGTTGCATACCTGGATTGGCGACGAAGCACGTATCCACGAAGTTGCTTGTCAGTATCGCGCAATCAATCAAAAAGACGACGTCTTAACCGTAACGGGAACAGTAACCGACAAAAAAACCGAGGAAGGTGAACAAAGGGTGTATCTCGATATCAACGTCGTCACAGATGACGACCAATCCACCTGTCCCGGACATGCGGTCGTGGCGTTACCCTAGAAAATGGCATTTGTGAAGGAGTAATCGAACCGCCGATGGACTGCCGTGTTGGATGCGGTGCCTGCTGCATTGCACCGTCAATAAACGTACCCATGCGGGGCATGCCGTACGGAAAACCTGCGGGCGTCCGCTGCCTTCATTTGAGCGAAGATCGCCGATGCACGCTATACGAAAGTCCCGAGCGTCCCGATATTTGTCGACGGTTCGCACCGGAATTGGCTTTCTGCGGCACAAACTTTAACGACGCAATAGAGAAATTTAGCGTGCTTGAATTGGCGACCCGACCCATTGGTTAGACGAATTACCAACGACGGTTCTCAACGTCACAAACGTATAAAGGAAAACAACATTCATTTGCTGGAAAACACGATGGGCCGATGTCGATTGATTCTTTGTTTAGGATTCTTGACGGCCTTCGGTGGGTGCACGTCATCTAGCTTGCCAGGCCGCCCGATCGTGGACATGAAAGGAGTCACTCTGGCGGCCTACGAGGCAGACCTCGCCGAATGCGATGAATACGCGAAAGAGGTCGAAGCAGGCAAACAAGTGGCGATCGGCGCCGCGGCTGGTGCAGCCGTGGGCGGACTGATGGGGGCCTCCATTGGTAACAGTGATCGGGCCAAACGGTCTGCGGGTGCAGGCGCTACGTACGGAGGCGCCCGCGGTGGCATGCGAGCGTTGAACGAAAGCAACAAGGTGGTAAGGAATTGTCTCCGCAACCGCGGTTATGTAGTGCTTAATTAACCCAGAAATCTGAGCGCCGGTTTACGGCGAAGCTTACCGTTTCCGATCAAATACTGCGGTGCGTCAGCCGAACCCCTTCCAACACAACACGCCTCTGGTATTCTGATTTGTTTGGGAGAGGGGTACCCGATGAACGCCGAGATCGACGCCACATCGGAGAAATTTCTACGCGGCAAATACGCCATCGTGGGTGTCGGCGAGACGCCATACACCCGGGGATCTGGGACGACAACGCGGGCCCTAGGTACCTACGCGGTGAGACGTGCCGTTGAAGACGCCGGACTTGGGATGGACGATATCGACGGCATGCTCTCCTACAGCGGCAACGATTCGATACCGTCAACCGCAGTCGCTGGCGATCTTGGTATTCGACTCAATTTCTACATGGATGTCATGGGCGGCGGATCAAGCACCGAGGCTCTTATCGGTATCGCGATGGGCGTAATCGAGGCCGGGATGTGTAAGACCGTTGTCATTTTCCGTTCAATGAACGGGTACTCACAAATACGAATCGGGGGAACCGGACGAGGATCTGGAGCTTCCAACCTCAGCGGTGACGGTCTATTTGGTCGCGCCTATGGTCAATCAAGCGCCGCGCAAGCATTCGCACAAACCTTTATGCGACATATGTACGACTACGGGACGACGCCCGAACAAATAGCTCACGTGAAAGCGATTCACTCGGAACACGCGTCAAACAACCCGAAAGCGTACTACAAGCACCGGGTCACCGTTGACGACGTGCTTTCGAGCCGGATGATCGTAAAGCCTCTCCACCTGCTGGATTGCTGCGTTGAAACCGACAATGCGACGGCAATCGTGGTGACGCGGATGGATCGCGCCCGCGATTGCAAACATATGCCGGCAACCATCCTGTCGGTCGTTGGACGATGCTGCAAACCCCGAATCGACAACCATTATCAAGCCGGCCCGATATCGACCGTGGCCGGTCATTACGCCAAAGAAATTCTATGGCCGAATGCGGGTGTCGGTCCCGACGACATCGACCTAACCGGTTCGTACGACGCCTTTACGTTCACCACCATGTTGCAGCTTGAGGACTATGGTTTCTGCGAAAAAGGCGATGGCGGCGAATACGTGAGCTCCGGAATCATGCGCCTTGGCGGTGCACGACCCAACAACACCAGCGGCGGACATCTCTGCGAAGGATATACGCACGGCATGAACATGGTGATCGAAAACGTTCGTCAGCTTCGAGGGGAGATTGACGATAGTTGTCCCATCGATGCGAATGGCAAGCGTCAACACACATACGACTACTCCAATGGGGGTTGCCGCCAAGTTCGTGATCCGGAAATCACTGCCAATCTCGGTTGGGCGATGCCTGGTACGGGGTCGGCGCTCGTCATGGCAAAAGGAGAACGATGATGCCGCTTCAAGGCGAATACCTTGGCATGTCGGTTGCCATACCGGACGTCGACCGACCCAATCAGGAGTTTTATACCCACTGTGGACAGGGGGTGCTGCACCTGCAGTCATGCGTGAAATGCACGCTACTTCGTTACCCGACGACGACTGCTTGTCCCTGGTGTGCAGAGTCTGAGTACGTATGGACGCCGGTATCGGGGAAGGGAACGTTGTACTCGTATGGCGAAGTACACCACGCGATCCAACCAACCTTTCAACAATTCACCCCGTACCTCATCCTACTCGTTGAACTGGATGAGCAACGCGACCTCCCGAACCGTTTCGACGGGTTACGTATAAACGGCAACCTAGCTGACGCATCCGGGGAAATGGCCAAGCCTGAACTAGTCGCGACCGTTGGGATTGGCAGTCGTCTGCGCGTCGTCTTTAAATCGATTGGCGACGGCATGGCGATTCCGCTATGGACGCTCGACACCGAGGCCAAACAAGAAGCTCCCTGGCGATATCCCGACAATTAGGAGGCATTGGTGTATTTCAACTTGGCAACCATTAGCGAAGCCGTTGCGGACGTCGTTCCAGATCGTGAGGCCATTATATTTAAAGACCGTCGCATCACGTACGGAACCTTGCGGGACCGATCGCGACGACTCGCAAACCTGCTTCTTGACCGCGGACTTGGCATGCGAACGCCCCGCAATCAACTTCCGGATTGGGAATCAGGCCAGGATCACCTCGGCATCTATCTGTACAACGGTAACGAATACCTTGAAGGCATGTTGGGAGCGTTCAAAGCCCGCCTCGCTCCATTCAACATTAACTACCGGTACGTCGATGAAGAATTGGTTTACCTACTTAATAACGCTAAGACTCGTGCCCTTCTGTATCACAGCTCTCTCGCGGATCGTGTACGGGCAATTCGCGACCGCGTTCCATCCATGGAACTACTTGTGCAAGTCACCGACGACGAGAGCGATCTACTACCGGGCGCGTTGGACTATGAAACGGCTCTGTCCGAATCGGACGAACGACGACCCGAGGTGGAATGGGACCCCGACGACCTTTACATCCTCTATACGGGCGGGACTACGGGCATGCCAAAAGGTGTGTTGTGGCGGCATAGCGACGTCCTTATTGCGACCTTGGGCGGTCGTCGAGCCAACGGACATGTTCTTGGAAGCCTTGAGGAATACGTTGACCGCGCACGAGGCATGGGTAGGAAGTCGCTCCCAGCACCACCCTTCATGCACGGCGCCGGGCATTGGAACGCGCTACAAATGCTTAACGCAGGTGGAACCGTGGTCATTCAAGACAATGTGTTCCGATTCGATCCGAAAAACGTTCTTGAAATTATCGCCCGGGAAGAAGTCACTACCTTGCTGATCGTTGGTGATGCCTTCGGCCGCCCCTTAGCAGATGAACTCGCCAATAACCCTCACAACGTCTCGTCACTTCGAAACATCATTACGGGCGGCGCCATTATGACCGCTAACGTCAAGAGAGAGCTGATCGAACTCATCCCGCAAGTGAACATTATCGATTCGGCGGGCTCATCAGAAACTGGTGGCCAGGCGTCGCACGTGAGTAACGCCAAAGCAGGTGCAGAAACCGGTCGTTTTACCCTCACCCCGAACAATGCGGTATTAGCCGAAGATTTGTCGCAAGTATTGGCCCCGGGTCACAAGGAACTGGGTTGGTGGGCCCGCAGCGGCAACATCCCCTTAGGCTACTTGGATGACGAAGCAAAAACGCGAGAAACATTTCCAACGGTCAACGGTATTAAATACTCCGTTCCCGGGGACAAAGTCCGGCTCTTATCCGATGGCACACTGGAGCTGCACGGCAGAGATTCCATCACTATCAACTCGGGCGGCGAAAAAATATTTGCCGAAGAAGTGGAACAAGCCGTCAAACACCACTCGGCAGTGTTCGACGCGGTCGTCACCGGCAGGAGGTCTGAACGCTGGGGCAACGAAGTGGTTGCAATTGTGCAGCTAAAACAAGGCGTCGCGGCGACTGAAGAAGATTTGCTAGCAGAGTGCGAGCGCCACATCGCGCGATATAAACTGCCTAAGGCATTCATTTTTTTAGAAGCCATCGTACGCAGTCCTAGCGGCAAAGCAGACTACCGATGGGCCAAAGACATTGTCGAACGCTGATACGATAACTGGCCCAAATTAAAACGTAACAAGGCATCGCTTAAATGATAAAGGGGCAAGTTAAAGCGCTGGTGTTTGATGTCGGAGGAAGCATCTTCGACTGGCAAACGGCAACGCGAACGGCCGTCGCGACACTCGCGAAATCCAGAAACGTTGAGGTCGATGATCGTGCATTTGCATTCGACTGGCGACGACGGATGTTTGAAACGCTCGGCGAGGTACGTTCGGGCGCTCTTTCCTGGCGTAACGCCGATCAAATTCATCGAGACGTTCTCGACGAACTGGCAGAAAGATATCCGGCGCTGGGACTCTCGACCGACGACCGCGATGAGTTGAATCGGGCATGGCACAGGATGGATGTGTGGGAGGACGTGCCAGCCGCACTGAGCGAACTCCGCGACCACTACATCGTTGCAATTTTGACGGTTCTGTCGTTATCCATTGTGGTCGATAGCTCAAAACATGCCGGCATTAACTGGGATGCTTATCTGTCGTGCGAATTCCTTGGTACGTACAAGCCGGAGCCAGAGGCCTATCAATATGCCGCAAGATTGCTCAACGCGACCCCTGAAGAAACCATGATGGTTGCCGTCCATCCACCCGACCTACTCGCCGCTCAGCGTGCGGGACTAAAGACAGCCTACGTCCTGCCGAAACTAGATGAAATGGGAAGCCAAGGAGAAACTTCTAGTTTCGACATCATTGCCGAAAACTACCGCCACTTGGCACAACTGCTTTGTGACTAACGCCGCGCTGATTTGAGAAGGAGAGTATCCGTGGGAAGACTGAGTAATAAGGTCGCGATCATTACCGGCGGCGCAAGTGGGATGGGCGCAGCCACAGCGAAACGGTTCGTCGACGAAGGCGCACATGTGATCATCGCCGACTTACAGGTCGACAAGGGCAATGAGCTCGCCGCGTCGCTCGGCAACAACGCCACATTCATCGCGACCGACGTCGGTCGCGAAGCCGATGTAATCGCCATGATTGACGTCGCTTCATCTCGACATGGCCGACTCGATTGTCTATTCAATAATGCCGGCTTCGGCGGTGTGGGCGGCGAAATACACGAGACCGATATGGGTGCCGCATACGAACGAACGGTGGCGGGTTTGTTGACAGGCCCCATTCTTGGAATGAAGCACGCGGCTCCTATCATGCGCGAGCAACAAGAAGGCAGCATTATTTCAACGGCCAGCGTAGCGGGTATGCGAGGTAGCATGGGGCCGCACGTCTACAGTGCGCTAAAGGCGGCCGTCATTGGGCTCACTCAATCCGTCGCCGTGGAATTGGCAAAAGACTCCGTACGCGTCAACGCCATTTGTCCTGGCGGAATCATGACTCCTATTTTTCTCGGCGACCGCAGCCCTAAAAGCGGATCCAACGAGTCGCTAGAAGAGGTCCTTCGCCCCGTGTTTAGCAGCATCCAACCCATTCCACGTGCGGGAGAACCAAACGACATTGCCAACGCAGCGTTGTTTTTAGCGAGCGACGAATCGAGTTTTATTACGGGACACGCGTTGGTCGTGGACGGTGGCCTGACAATCGGGAGACGCCGTGACACTCCTGCCAGCGATAGTCCATTGCGCCGCGCGATCAACTCAATTGTCGACGAGGACTAACAATGTGGAAAAAGTTCCTCATTTTATTACCCCCCTTCAGCAGCGCTTAAACTCGACCGCGAAACCATGCAACTAACAACCGAGCAACTCGGATTCTTCAAGGACAACGGCTACCTCATTGTGGCCGGCGTCATGGACCGGCAATTGTGCGCGAAGGCTCGGGATCGGCTATGGGACTCGTTGCCTGCGACGAGCAAAATAAAAAGGAACGATCCAACCACGCATATCGGCCCCTTTGATAAGCGCGACGTCAAAACGGATCATCTCGACCTCCGCCAGGAGTACCGATGGCAATTGCGCTCGGTGGGAACCGAACCGCTACTGATCGATCTGGTGTTTTCACCAACGCTCCAAGCCATCGCAACCCAATTGTTAGGCGCCAACATGCTGCAACCGCCTCAAGTAGGTGGGAGGCCAATGGGTACACACGGTGCGGCATGGCCGGGCGGCCCCGTTGACCCGGCCGATAACCAAGGCGCTCGCGGAATCTACGCCACGCTTCCGTACGGTGACAGGCCGCGCGAAACAGACCGTTGCCATACCGATGGACATCCATTCAATCTTGGGATGGTCGGTCTTATTGACGCGGTACCCCGCGACGGAGGCGGCTTTAAAGTATGGCCCGGTTCGCATCGTCGTCTCTACTCGACCTTCCAAATGAGTTACGACCAACCTCGAATCCCCTACTACCCTCACTTACCAAGCTACAAGGGGATACTGCACACCCCAGAGTACTTAGCGGAAATCAAAAAGATTAACGACGACACGCCAGCCGTTGACTGTTGGGGCTCCGAAGGCGATGTCGTGCTTTGGCACCATCGAACCGCCCACATGGCAGGACACAACTACTCCGACAAGATTCGACAAGCCGTTCTTTACGACTTTACCCGCAACGATCTTGACCACTCCAGAATGCACGCACCACGGAAAGATATGTGGCACGACTGGTCTGGATCGTTGCGGCAGGTAAAAACCACTTACTCAAGAGCTTTTTCCGAATCGCAACATCTTGGTTAACCCGCAGCGCCCCTACGTCGAACCCGATCCGTCGAGGGACTCGCCCATGGCTCGGGCACGATCGAGTCGACTGGATTCGTCCTTTGGCAGATGACGTTGGGCCATGATCAGACAGAAAATACTGACCACAAAAATCAACATCGAACAGGCCATGGCATTACGTAATGCCTCGGCGGATCCGGACCCGTTCGCCACAAAGACGTCGCTAATTTGGCCGATCACGTATGGGCCCAATGCCAACCCAATAAACGTGTTCACAAGGATGTAATACGCCCCCGCCACGGCCCGCATTCGCGGCATAACCAAATCATTGGCCGTACTTGGCGGAACACCCGGCCAACATGCGCCCACGAGCGTGGCGAAAAAATTAATCCAAAATGCAACGTATAAGCTCTCTGCATATATCAAAGCCAGGATCGTCGGCACCATCCCCGCAATCGCGACATATCCAAGTACCAGCCGACCACTCGGATACTTAGTCTTGAGCCAATCGGCGGCGATACCACCAATCGTGACACCCAAGAAGCCGCCCGCGGCGCCCCCAAGACCGAGCCAAATACCCACCTCTGTGGCCGTCGCACCGTGTGCGCGCATCAAATACGGCGCCGTCCAAAAACCGACTCCGTATGCGACAAACGCGATGGTGGGGAAAGCAATCATGGTGTAGATCATGGCCTTCGATCCAAAGATCATCCCAAATGTCGCTGGATCTCTGGATTTGAGCGACTGTGCCCACGAAATCGTCACGTACACGCCGATCCCTGTGGCCACCCATTGCGCGACGGAACCCGTGAGGGTGATCAACAACACCGCAACAATGGCAATGCCCACAAGAGCAATCAGGTTGAACCGCAATGACGCGCCGGTCCGAACGATCGCCACGATGTTGAACGGGGGAATGACAGCCGCCATCTCCGTTCCAAGCACCTTGTATGGCGCGGGATGTGGTTTTGTCACGAGACCCTCACTTAAACCACGGATAGGTTCCCGCAACGTGCGTACCCACGCCGCCATCAGTAAACCAGGCAGACCGACGGCCATAAAGGCCACGTGCCAACCCTTCAGACCCAACGGGGGGTTGACCGGAAACGATGCAGTCCACTGATCAAGTATCCAACCGCCTAAGACGAGGCCGATGCCAGCTCCGATATATACGCCCGACGAGTAGATGGCGATGACGGTCGCCCGCCGTTTCGGCGAGTAGTAATCCGAAAGCATCGAATACGCTGCGGGTGAAGCGCTCGCTTCCCCGATGCCAACCCCAATACGGTAGAGCGCGAGAACAGAAAATGAGCGGGCAGTTCCTGACAGCGCCGTCATTGCGCTCCAGAAAAAAAGGCCCGCCGAAATGAGACTACGACGCACCCAAACGTCGGCAAAACGTGCCAACGGAATTCCGAAGACGGCATAAAAGACGGCAAACACGGTCCCATACAAAAAACCAATCTGAGCGTCGCTGACGCCGAGATCCGCCTTAATGCTCTCAGCCAATATCGACAGGATTTGCCGATCAATAAAATTGAAGACGTAGACGATAACCAACACCATGAGAACGTAATGCGCATAGAGGCCGCCAATCTCTTGCGGTCTATCGTCGCCCCGGGCCTCGGTCGGCATTGATTCGTCGCTCATGCCTCTCCCTCCCATTCGTGACACCAGGGCACCTACCACATCGTACTACCAAGCAGAGATGTATATAGGGTCAATTAACTACCGCCGTATTTGCAACACGTCACGTTCACTGTAGTGTGGAAAAAATAAGAGGGGCAAGACCAATGCCGTACATCACGGATCGTGTTGTGCATGACGCGGACTCGCATGCAATGGAACTACCAGACTGGTTCAGTGAATTCGGAACCGACAAAGTCAAAAAAGCATTTAACCACCGCTTCAAGTACGGCATCGATCTACAAGAATTACCGACGCTTCATAAAAGTCCCAAATATCGATCACGGAATGAAGCGGAGATCATGTCTCGAAAGAATTATCAGGCCCTCGGTGCCTTCGATCGAGTCGACCGCTCCGAGGCGGTCGACCACATAGGAGTTGCGACCCAATTAGTTTTTCCGACCAGCCCCAACGTCTGGCTCGAACAACTTGAACACGGCGACGATATCGATCTGCTTTACCAAGTAGCCGAAGCCACGAATCGCGCACAGACGGGTTTTTGCGCTAATGACCCCAGGCTTTTCCCCGTCGGTTACGTTCCACTCGCCGACCTTGAAAGAACCGCGCACGCAACAGAAAGCGCGATGTCTCTCGGTGCCAAAGCATTATTGATTCCTTGGGCCTGTCCAAAAAACCATGCGACCAGTCACATCGCACTTGACGCCCTATGGTCGCGCGCCGAAGAAGCCGATGTGCCAATCCTTTTCCATGTCGGCGCGGCCGATCGTGTCCTACCGGCTGCGCACGCAAACAATGGTCTTCCGCCGGTTGCAGACTTTCACGGGGGTGAAGAGAACTTTCGTTCAATTTCGTACATGGCGATCTCTCAAGGTCCCGTTCAAGCGCTATCTATGCTAATTCTCGATGGCGTTCTGGACCGATTTCCTACACTAAAATTTGGCGTCATTGAACTGGGTGCAGTGTGGCTTCCCGGATTTATGCGGCAACTCGACTCGGCATTTGAAGCATTCGCCCGACACGAAGACCGGCTGCAAAAACTTTCCCTCAAGCCGAGCGAATTCGTCACGCGCCAAGTGCGAATTACCCCCTACCCAACCGAGCCGACCGGATGGATCATCTCCCAAACGTCCCCGGACGTATGCATGTTTTCCACCGATTACCCTCATCTCGAGGGCGGTCGTAATCCGCTAGGTAGGTTTGATAAGTCAACGGCCGAACTAGTGGAATCTGATCGCGACCGTTTTTTTCGGGCAAATTTCGAAGACCTCATGGGGTCGGCATTTCGAGGAGCACAAACATGAAACTAGGCGTCGTCTTTCCGCAAACCGAAATCGGGTCCGATCCGGATGACGTGGCGCGATTTGCCACCACGGCAGAAGAACTCGGGTACGACCACCTGATCGCCTACGATCATGTGCTTGGCGCAAATACCGCCAGTCGCCCTGATTGGCAAGGTCCTTACACGTCAAAAAGCATGTTCCACGAGCCTTTCGTACTTTTCGGTTACTTAGCCGGGATCACCGAGACACTCGAACTCGTCACTGCCGTCATTATTTTGCCGCAACGTCAAACAGCATTGGTTGCAAAACAGGCCGCGTGCGTCGATGTCATATCGCGCGGACGGCTACGTCTCGGTATTGGCACCGGCTGGAACGCCGTCGAATACGAAGCGCTCAACGAAGATTTCTCCAACCGGGGACGTCGTTCCGAAGAACAAATAGACATGCTTAGAAAACTCTGGGCCGACGAAACGATTACGTTTAATGGCGAGTGGCATCGGATCGAAGACGCCGGAATCAACCCATTACCGGAAGCACGACAAATACCCGTATGGCTTGGAGGCATGGCGCCTCAAGTCATTGATCGCGTCGGCCGAATCGCCGACGGATGGTTCCCGTTCTTTAATCCCAACCTGGGTGAGCAGCTAAAGGAGGTCCATCGATCGGCTGAATCGGCGGGTCGAGACCCGGCGACGATCGGTATCGAATGCATGGCTCCGTTAACCGACGACAGGGAACACGCGAGAGACCAGTTGAAAAAACTCCGTGACATCGGCGTCACGCACTCGGCGGTAGTCACCATGAACGCGGGGCTCGTCGGCGCTCAACAACATATTGACGCGATTAAACGATACCGCGACGCCACCAGCGATATCGTCAGTTAACCCCATCGAGCTTGAAACGCCTGTGCGTTTGACCTGCGGGTTGTTGGATTGCACGATGAATGGGCGTGTCCAAACAAGGAGCAAAGGTGACTGAGCCAAATCCTGGATCCGACGAGTGGCTTGCGCTAGTCCGAGAAGACATCGTCGACCCAGCCCGGCCCATTGTCGATCCACACCACCATCTCTGGCAGCGACCAGGCTCAACCTACATGCTCGATGAGTTGTGGAGCGATACTGAATCCGGTCACAACGTTCAGAAAACAGTATTCGTTGAATGTCACTCGGCCTATCGAACGGATGGGCCGGAGCGCATGCGTCCGCTGGGCGAAACCCGCTTCGTCGCCGAGATTGCCGAAGCGAGCGCATCCGGAGCCGGCGCAACCATCGCCGGCATTGTCGGCCATGCCGACTTAACCCTAGGTGAGGCGGTCGAAGAAGTGCTGATCGCGCATACCGAGGTAGGCCTCGGGCTTTTTCGGGGCATTCGCCATGCGGGCGCACGTGCCGTGGTACCCGAAGAACTGATGATTCCGGGTCGAGCGCCTGAAGGCTTGTACCAATCCACCGGATTCCATGAGGGTGTGCGAACCCTGGGGCGACTCGGCCTCACCTACGATACCTGGCAGTACCACTATCAATTGTCCGAGTTGACGGAACTCGCACGCTCATGCCCGGACACGATCATGGTAATTGATCACTTCAGCACCCCCATTGGGGTGGGCCGTTTTGCTGGTCGGCGTAAGGAAGTTTTTGACCGATGGAAAGTCGATTTCGCGGAACTCGCGCAATGTCCTAACGTGGTCGCCAAATTAGGTGGTCTCGCAATGCCAGACAACGGATTCGATTGGCATACTCGTCGAACGCCTGCAACGTCCGACGAATTGCAGCTTGCACACGCGCCATACTACCTCCACGCCATCGAGAGCTTCGGTACTGATCGATGCATGCTGGAAAGTAATTTTCCTGTTGATCGATTTTCAATTTCGTATCACGTGCTATGGAATGGTCTCAAGAAAATCACTGCCGCATTCTCGGAAACCGAAAAAAATGATCTCTTCAGCGGAACCGCCACACGGGTTTACCAACTCTGAATAAACAGGAGGACCCGCCTCACCTGCGTCGTAATATCGTCGCACAGCTAGGTCATGGGATGTTTGGTCAGACTGGGATGCGCCTGGTCTCCGCGCCGACCTTTATGCCTGCCTATTTGTTTGCGTTATCCGGTTCAGAATTTGTCGTTGGCCTGGCCAGGGCGTTACAAGCCGCCGGTACAGTGATATCACCCATCATCGGCGCCAGTACCATCGGGCACCGGCAACGAGTGCTAAGTACCACGCTCGTTACGGCGGCGATGATGCGCATTCAAATCCTCGGACTTGCACTGGCCGGGTTCTTCCTCGGCCAGCGCGCGCTGCTTCCAGCCATCATCGTTTTTTTGACCTTAATGGGGTTCTTCCAAGGAATGGCCCAAGTCACCATGAACACACTTCGAGCAAGGGTCATCCCCGTGCATCGACGTGGATTTGTCAGTGGCGCGAGGAACTTTCTAGCCGGATTCACGTCGGCCGGTGTGTCCTACGTTGCGGGCGCGTACGTTCTCGAAAATAATCTATTAGGTAACGGTTACGGCACCATGTTCCTCATCGCCTTCGGAATAGCGGCTCTCGGCCTCGGCGCGCTCGCACTCACCCGCGAAACCGACACAAGAGCCGTGCGTCCGAGAGAATCCACCGGTGAAGCGTTAAGGGCGATTCCAGGACTACTCCGCGATAACCCAGAATTCGCCAAGTTCTTTATCGCGCGTGCCCTCGGCTCCTGCGGTCGTATGGCACTGCCTTTTTACATCCTCTATGCCGGCACGCGGATGGAACTAACCGGAACCGTGCTCGGATTTCTCACCACCGTATGGATGATCACGTCCAGCACATCCAACTTGTTCTGGGGGCTCCTTGCTGACCGGCGTGGCTACCGCATCGTCATGATCGCGACGTTAGCGATATGGACTCTTTCGCACGTGCAATTGCTATTCGTGGAATCGTTATCAGGAATCATCGCGTTTTTCATCGTCATGGGCATTCCCTCCGGCGGATTTAACCAATCGGGACAAAACATGGTGTTGGAATTTGGCGATACCAAGGATATCCCTATACGACTCGCGGCCTCCGGCAGCACGGTAAATTTCGTGGGAGCAATTGGACCGCTACTCGGTGGGCTCATCGTTTGGACACTCTCCTACCAAGCGTTATTTATCACCACCATCGTGCTTCAGTTGGTAGGGCTTGTAATTCTCGTGCGTTGGGTGCCAGAACCGCGGCGTCGGCCCTTTGGGCTTAAGCAAACACCGGAATGATTTCCTCAGCAATAAGCTGATACTGCTCGAGGTCATCCGTCAGAACACCGCCAATCATAATTTCAGAAGCCCCCGCGTCAACGATTTCACCGATGCGCTCGATCACGTAATTTTTTGGGCCCGCAGCCGACCCCTCGCCCAAACGTCTGTTCGCCATGAATTCGGCAACTGCACTGCTGTCGTCAGTGACCATGGTCGGCATCAACACGGTGTAGCGAATCTCAGCGGGATCCCGACCGACGGCTTCGCAGTGCTTCTCCACTACCCCCACTTTGTGATGAAAGTACTCGGCCGACATCGGACCGCCCGCCCAGCCATCAAGATTCATGACGTCACCACTTTGAGCGAGCGTTCTCAGTGTTCGGCGCTCGCCGGTTCCACCAACTAATATCGGGATGTGGGGTTCTTGAAAACAACCGGGCGCCATCGGCGCCTCGTCCAAGTGGTAGTAACGCCCGTCGAAAGAGACTGGGCCCTTCTGCGTGAAGAGCGCACGAATAAGTTCAACCGCTTCTTCGAATCGGTCCTGTCGCTCGCGCATGGGCGGAAAATCCCAACCGTAGGCCTCGTGTTCACGCTTAAACCATGATGCGCCAATACCCAGCGTAAACCGTCCGTGCGAGATCTGGTCAAGCGTCGACGCCATCTTTGCGACCTGCGCCGGATTACGATACGTGTTACCCAGTACCAGATGCCCCAACCGCAACCGCTCGGTAAACCCCGCAACAGCCGCAATCAAGGTAAATGCCTCGTGTGCCGTCAGGTGTTCTTCTTCTCGGCGCCCCGGTGGGGGCAGGTAGTGGTCGGCAAACCAAACGCTGCTCCATGGTCCTGCCTCTAGAAGTTCGACCACCGTACGGATACTGTCCCAAGTATTCCGATAACACCCAACCTGCGCTCCAATCTCCATAAAGCCTCCAAAACGACACGTTTCGATAGCCTACCGTGATCAAGCGTTGTCCGCATGCGTGCCATCGAATCCGAATGACATCGGCCCACGCGGTCAAAGACACCCTCCAAGAAAGTGTCAGCTCGATCTCGTGAAATAACGCTAAGCACTTGATTTTGTTATAGTCCCTAGCCGAAAAAAATATTATTTCGATGACCGAAGACGATATTCGAACGCAGGTAGCTCCCCATCAACACAAGCTTGGTGGGACCATCCACGCTCTCCATCAGTTGATGCGCGCCTACGGTTATATCCACCCTGAACATCTGCCAGTCGTCGCCGACGTCTTCAACATTAGCGTCGCCGAGGTCCGAGGCATCGTCAGTTTCTACGAGGACTTCAAAACCCATCCGCCGGCAGCCACGACCATCCGAATTTGCCAGGCGGAAGCCTGCCAAGCCGTCGGAAGCCGCGAATTAACCAAGGAATTGGAAACAGCCTATCAAACAAAACTGGGGCGTCGAGGGAACGATATCGAGCTTGAAGCCGTGTACTGCCTTGGACTGTGCGCCACGGGTCCCGCAGTCCAAGTCAACGATCGGCTGATTGCCAAAGCAAGCGTTGAGAAGCTGCAGGTACCTGGATGACTACCGCGTACGTACCTCTCGATTCGGTCGCTGTCGCGATGGACGCGGATGCGATCGCAGAACAATTAATGCGGGCGGGAGTCACCGTTGTTCGAAACGGTTCGCGCGGTCTCGCCTGGCTCGAACCTCTCATTGAAGTCGAAAATAATAACGAGCGCATCGCCTACGGCCCGGTATCGCCAGACACGGTCGCCGGCCTCATCACCGACGGCGTTCTACACCACCATGTGACCCGGCATCCGCTTTGTCGGGGGCCGATCGATAACCACGATTTTCTGAAATCGCAACATCGGCTCGTCTTTGACCGCATCGGCCATGACTCGCCGCTCGGTATCCCAGATCTCACCGATGTGCTTCAAGCGCTTGCGACGCCGCCCGATGTCCTCATCGATATGATTGAAACATCGGGGTTACGGGGTCGAGGCGGTGCCGGCTTTCCAGCCCACATCAAATGGCGAACAGTCAGGGAGACGGATGCTCCGAGTAAATACCTTGTCTGCAATGCCGACGAAGGCGACTCGGGTACTTTTGCGGATCGGTTACTGCTTGAAGGCGATCCGTTCCGCTTGATTGAGGGCATGGTGATAGCCGGATACGCAACAGGGGCCAACCACGGCGTGGTCTACCTCCGCTCCGAATATCCAATCGCCGAAACCATATTTGAACAAGCGATCGAGGTCGCGCGCGAACACAACCTTATAGGACCCAACGTCCTCGGCTCCGATTTCGACTTTGATCTCGAATTATTCGTAGGCGCAGGGGCATATATCTGTGGTGAGGAAACCTCGCTGCTCGAAAGCCTCGAGGGCCGACGCGGTCAAATACGGGTCAAGCCGCCTGTGCCCGCCATCAGCGGCCTGCTTTCAATGCCGACGCTAGTCCATAACGTCATTAGCTTTGCATCGGTCCCCGCCATTGTACGTTTGGGCGGCGACGTATATCGGGACCTCGGTGTCGCTCCATCGTCGGGTACTATGAGTTTTCAACTTGCGGGAAACGTGAAACGCGGCGGTCTTATTGAAGTACCGTTTGGAATAACGCTTCGGGAAATGGTGGAAGGATATGGTCACGGAACTCTCTCCGGTCGACCATTCAAAACGCTTCAAATCGGCGGTCCTTTAGGCGCCTACCTTTCCCAACGGGAACTCGACATTGAGCTCACGTATGAAGCCATGGCAGATATCGGCGCGGGCATTGGCCACGGTGGACTGGTGATCTTCGACGACACCGTGGACCTGGCTGAACAAGCGCGCTACGCATTCGAATTTTGTGAGCTGGAATCCTGCGGTAAGTGCACGCCTTGTCGAATCGGGTCGGTTCGAGGCAAAGAGACCATGGAACAAATAATTAGCGGTCGCGCAAGCGACCAAGAATTCAATATGATTGACGATCTATGCGAGGTCATGGATCGCACTAGCCTGTGCCAGATGGGCGGCATGACGCCAATCCCGGTGCGCAGCGCGATGGAGCGATTTCCGGGTGACTTCCGCCAAGGGACGAGGGCATGAGGCGATCCGAAGACGACCTGGGCACACCGGCTCCGCAGGGCACGGACAACGCCGCGGTGTCGTTAACGATCGATGGGACACCGTTAACCGTCGCCGAAGGCACGTCCATCATGCGAGCCGCTCGAGACGCCGGCATCATGGTCCCGAAACTTTGCTCAACCGACAGCCTCGACGCGTTTGGCTCTTGCAGGCTTTGCATAGTGGAAATCGAAGGTCGACGCGGTCTTAACGCTTCCTGTACTGAGCCCGTTGCCGAAGGCATGTCGGTTCGAACGCAGACCAAAGAATTGGCCCGATTGCGACGCGGTGTCATGGAGCTCTATATATCGGACCACCCCCTCGACTGCCTCACCTGTTCCGCCAACGGCGACTGCGAACTTCAAGACATGGCAGGTGCAGTTGGGCTGCGCGAGGTCCGTTACGCCGAAGGCGACAACCATTTAGTAACGGAAAAAGACACATCCAACCCCTACTTTACCTTCGACGGGTCTAAATGCATCGTCTGTTCACGATGCGTGCGTGCGTGCGAAGAAGTCCAGGGAACCTACGCACTAACCGTGGACGGCCGTGGATTTCAATCCAACATCAAAACCAGCACCGAACAATTTTTCGACTCGGAATGCGTATCCTGCGGCGCCTGCGTCCAGGCCTGCCCCACCGCAACACTAATGGAAAAATCTGTGATTGATCACGGTGTTCCCGATCGTTCAGTTCTTACCACCTGCGCGTACTGCGGCGTGGGCTGTTCGTTTAAGGCGGAGCTCAAAGGCGACCAGGTCGTGCGTATGGTTCCCTACAAAGACGGCATGGCGAATCACGGTCATTCCTGCGTTAAAGGTCGATTTGCTTGGGGTTATGCACAACACCAGGACCGAATTACCATGCCGATGATTCGACAAACGACCGATGATCCATGGGAAGAAGTTTCCTGGGACACAGCGATCGAGTTCGCGGCCAAGAGATTACAAGCGGTTCAGAAACGCTATGGAGCCGATTCGATCGGCGGCATCACGTCGTCGCGCTGCACGAATGAAGAAGTTTGGCTCGTCCAAAAGATGGTCCGCACCGCGTTCGGCAACAACAACGTCGATACCTGCGCGCGCGTCTGCCACTCACCGACGGGCTACGGCTTGAAACAAACCTTCGGGACTTCGGCTGGAACGCAGAACTTTGATTCGGTTGCTGACGCTGATGTTCTCGTTGTGATCGGGGCAAACCCAACCGAGGGCCATCCTGTCTTCGCTTCCCAGATGAAGCGTCGGCTCCGTGACGGCGCACGTCTTGTGGTCGTCGATCCAAGGAAAATTGGGTTGGTGCGTTCGCCCCATGTCGAGGCTAACTTTCATCTTCCGTTACAACCCGGGACCAACGTACCTATCATGAACGCCTTCGCGCACGTCGTGGTCACCGAAGATCTGATCGACCATAACTTTGTGCGCGAACGGTGTGACCGCCAAACATTCGCAGAATGGGAGGATTTCGTACGCCAGCCAGAAAATTCGCCGGAAGAAGTCGCTGTCATCGCCGGGGTGCCAGCCGAAGACATCCGTGCCGCGGCTCGCCTTTACGCAAACGCCGATAATGGAGCAATCTATTATGGCCTCGGTGTGACCGAACACAGTCAGGGTTCAACGATGGTGATGGCCATGGCAAATCTTGCAATGGCAACCGGCAACATCGGCCGTTCAGGGGTCGGTGTAAACCCGCTACGCGGCCAAAACAATGTCCAGGGTTCCTGCGATATGGGATCGTTTCCCCACGAATTATCCGGATACCGACCCGTCGGCGATGTCGAAACACGAAAACTTTTCGGCAAACATTGGAACGTTGAGCTCAACCCGGAGCCTGGTTTTCGTATCCCCAACATGCTCGACGAAGCCTGTGCTGGCCGCTTCATGGGCTTGTACATCCAGGGGGAAGACATCGCACAATCGGATCCCAACACCCAACACGTCGAACAAGCGCTCAATACCATGGAATGTGTGATCGTTCAGGATCTTTTCCTCAATGAGACGGCGAAGTTTGCCCACGTATTTTTACCGGGAACTTCATTTCTCGAAAAAGACGGGACGTTCATCAATGCTGAGCGCCGCATCAATCGAGTTCGTCCAGTGGCGAGTCCTAAAACCGGAATGGAGGAGTGGCGCGTTACCGCCGCACTATCGAACGCACTCGGATATCCCATGAACTATACATCTGCCGCCGAAATCATGGACGAAATCGCGGCACTCACGCCCAGCTTTTCAGGCGTCTCGTTCGCGTATTTAGATGAGGTCAACAGCGTGCAGTGGCCTTGCAATGCCGACGCACCATTGGGTACCCCCATAATGCACGTGGATGCGTTCGTACGTGGTAAAGGCTGCTTTGTACTGACCGAATACCAACCAACCGAAGAAGCAGCCAACCGAAAATTCCCACTATTATTGACCACCGGACGGAAGCTTCACCAATACAACGTTGGCGCACAAACACGTCGGACTCAAAATTCGGAATGGCTCGAAGAGGACACACTCGAGGTGCATCCAACCGATGCCGAAATGCGGGGCGTTCGTCACGGCGAATGGGTATCGATCACGAGCCGTATGGGTGAAATCACCTTACGCGCGGAGATCACCGACCGCGTCGTTCCCGGCGTCGTCTATACAACGTTCCACCACCCATCGACCGGAACCAACGTTGTTACGACTGACCTCTCAGACTGGGCCACCAACTGTCCAGAATATAAAGTAACGGCGGTCGAGATTCGGCCCGCGAACCATCGTTCGGATTGGCAGAAACAATTTGACGCGAGAGAGCGAGAGCAATCCGATTTGGTCCCCGCCGGTGGGCGATGACTACCCTTGAGACCAAGCATTTGCCGGTAGCGAGTACGCGGGTACCCGTTGAACTGGTCAACCATGAGACGACAAATATTGAGGATTTCGTGAGCGTCGAAGAGCCGCTGGAAATCCGACTTGCGTACGGACCGGTGGATGCTCGGCTCGAACAAAGTATTTCAATCACCATGCGCACCCCGGGGAATGACCTTGAATTAACGCAGGGGTTTCTCTTTGGAGAAGGCATTGTTCACTCCACATCGGATGTCCTTGGAGTTGAACACTGCGGACCCCCGTCACCCGATAAAGGTATCCGCAACGTGGTGCGCATCGAGTTATCAGAAACGGCGCAATTTAATCCCGACGCGCTGCTCCGCCATACGTTTACGAGTTCAAGCTGCGGCATCTGCGGTAAAACGTCACTGGACGCGGTCAAGGCCATCGTGCCGGATTACAAATCAAAAGGTTTTACGGTCAATGGCAGTCAGCTGAAGGCTCTTCCCGCACAACTCCTGACCCGTCAAACCGAGTTTGTCCGAACAGGCGGATTACATGCCTCAGCATCATTTGATCGGACCGGCCAGATCAAACGTATCCGGGAAGACGTGGGGCGCCACAATGCACTCGATAAACTCGTCGGTTCTTACCTCGATTCCGGGATCGATACATTGCGCGAACGTGGGCTACTCCTGTCAGGGCGAGCCAGTTTCGAATTGGTGCAAAAAGCCGCAGTCGCAGGCATTCCCCTCATCGCATCGATCGGGCCACCATCGAGCTTAGCCATTGAGCTAGCCTCGTCTCACGATATGACGTTGGTCGGTTTTCTGAAAGCCGACCGGTTCAACGTGTACTCGGGCGGAGCAATCGAAGCTTGATCGAAGCGGCAGATATCACCGCGCTCCTCTTGTGTGGCGGCAAAGGTGCACGGCTCGGCGGTCAAGACAAACCCCTACTCTCACTCGGTAGTGACAAAATCATCGACCATTTGCTGACGCGTCTTAAACCTCAGACCGGCGAAATCGTCATCTCCTGTTCGCGCAATGTTGCCCGTTACGAAGCTTACGAACTACGTATTGTCGTCGACGAGGCCCCCGACGAAGGCCCGCTCGGCGGTCTCCAGTCTGCTTTTAAGGCCGTTAACACGGAGTGGGCGCTAACGTGTCCAGGCGATATTCCATTCCTCACATGCGAACTGGTGACAAAGCTGAGTCTCGATGCCGAACGACAAGGTGTCGCGGTACCGTTTGCCGACAATGAGCGCCAAAACTTGTGCCTTCTCATCAACCGGAAACGTCGAAATGAACTCGTCGCATTCTACGCACAAGGTGGTCGTGCCGTGAAACGTTGGTTGGATATTGCGTCCATTCAATCGACCGATCTTTCAGAGCTCGGGTCTTCGTTTTTCAACGTCAATACCGCGCGCGAGCTCGAAGAGGCCATCGAACGCTCTAACCATCCAAATCAATCATGAAACGGTACATCATCACAATCGCGCTAATGATCACCACGTATTGGTGTCCATATTCGGTATCGGCGAATGAGCCAGGCACCAGTATCTACCAGGCACGTTGCGCCGTCTGTCACACCGGCGCCGGAAAGGACACAGGTCCCACATTGGATTCCATTCAGGCAATGAGTAGCGCCGAAATTCGCTTCACGCTGCTCGAAGGGAAAATGAAAGGGCATGCGAGCAGCCTTTCCGACTCGCAACTGGAATCCTTGTTGAGATTCCTCGTAGGGGACCGACCAGACTCCGCGACCGTTAGTCGGTCGAGCACTGCATGTTCCAACAACCCGATTTCATTTGACGCAACCATGACGAGTTGGGGGTTCAACGCCCAGAACACCCGCCACCAAACCCATACCTTGATCAGCGCCGACAATGTCCACAGGCTCGAACTTGCCTGGTCGTTTGGTTTACCCGAAACGTCGACGGCCAGGTCCCAACCGATAATCACTGATAACACTGTATTTGTTGCAACCACTAGCGGTCACGTCTACGCGTTGGATCGGGCATCCGGTTGCGAACGTTGGCACTACCGCTCGGAAAATCCATTGCGAACGTCTCTGACACTTGGAACCGTGAACTCGAGCGCCGCTCTTTTTATTGGCGACCAACGACGCGGCGTCCTCGCCATCGACGCCCGCAGAGGACGTCTTCTTTGGAGGAGTCAGGTGGGTCTCTTCGATGCTTCGATGCTCACAGGGGCAACAGTCCAACACGACAATCGGTTGTTTGTTCCGATCTCAGCCTTCGGCGTCGCGCTGGCGCAAAATCCCGACTACGAGTGTTGCAAAAGTCATGGCGGCGTGCGGGCGCTCGACGCTGACACGGGCAATATTCTATGGACCGCCCACATGACCCCTAACGCGGAGAAGACGTACGAGAACAGCGCCGGAACACAAATGTGGGGGCCGTCCGGTGCGCCCGTATGGACAACACCCGCTGTCGATCCCAAACGCAGGCGCATATACATCGGTACTGGAGAAAATACGTCGACACCCGCAACCGAACTTTCGGATGCAATCGTGGCGATCGACATGGATACCGGTCAGATAGTCTGGAGTTACCAAGGCACTAGCGGAGATGCATTCAATATGGCATGTGGCTGGCGACGTGGTCCAAGTTGTCCAAAAGAAAATGGTCCCGATTTCGATTTTGGCGCCTCCCCCGCCATCGCTACGTTGAGTAACGGCCGTGATGTGATTGTGGCCGGACAGAAGTCCGGCGACGTCCACTGCCTAGACGCGGACACCGGCACGCTCATTTGGCGAACAAAAGTTGGGCAAGGTTCCGCACTAGGAGGGATCCATTGGGGCATTGCCGTTTCGAAAGACCGGGTCGTTGTTCCCGTCGCGGATCCTGGTTCCGCTCGCGACAATTACCAACCGACACCCGGCGTCTACGTTCTCGACCTCGACACCGGCAAGGTTATTTGGTCGCACAAAGCAGAGCGCGGTTGCACCCCGGAAAACGGCGAACAACAGCGCGCACGTCGCCGCAGTGGTAGCAATCGATGGCCGGCGTGTCCTCGACGGTTCGCGTTTTCTGCAGCCGCAAGCAGCACCCCCGATCTAGCATTCGCAAGCGCTCTTAACGGACACACCATGGCGTTCGACCTCTCAGATGGGACTGTCCTTTGGGAGTACGACACAGTTCAACAATTCGACACCGTCAATGGAGTCGAGGCCCACGGCGGCGCGATTGACAGCGCCGGCGCACAAGTTGTTGATGACATGCTTTTTGTTCAGTCAGGCTACGGCATGTTTGGACAAATGCCGGGAAACGTCCTACTCGCTTATCGGTTGCAGAATCCTGAATTAAACTCGAGAGACTAATTCTTCGCTGCGCGAACTTGGTTCCGATGAAAGCGGGTTTTCATTACCGCTCGCCAGTATCATGACCTAAATGGTGGACGGGACGAAGATGTACACATCCTCGAGTGATGCGCTCCATGTAGAACAACGCGATGCCCAATTATGGATCCGCTTCAACCGGCCCACGTTGAATTACGCCATGCTTGAGGCCCTTACCACGTGCGTCCTCGAGGCCACGCACGATGACCAGATTCGAGCCTTAATTGTTAACGTGAGTGCCGACGGTGACGATGGAAACGACATGGGGCCCTGGCCTGACCGACTACGGCATCGACAACCCCGAGGGACGCACGGTGCCGGTCCCGTTGTCGAACAAGACACAGTCCGGGCCTTACGTCGATTCATGAAACCCACCGTCGCCCTCATGGAAAACGTGGTTAACGGACTCGCAATTGATCTCGCGGCCGCCTGCGATATACGCGTTGCGAGCGTGTCAACAACGCTAACCGATTCACGTATCCACCAAGGTCGAACAGCATCAACGGGCATTGCCTACATGCTCCCAAAACTCATCGGCCAATCGCAGGCGATGCGAATCTTATTGCTCGGGGAAACGCTCTCCGCTGCGGAACTTCGGAGAATTCATTTTGTCCATGAGGTCGTTGAGGATGGCGAATTTGCGGAACATGCGCGCACATTGGCGAACCAAATCGCGACCATGGCGACGCGCGCCTGGGAAGTTCATAAAATGCAGGTCGTGCCTCAGCTGGACCTCGGCTTTGACGCGGCCATGGTACACAGTCTCGGTATCCGCCAGACCCACGTCATCGAAGATCGCGCCGAAGGGATGCGCGCGTGGCGTGAAAAACGCGATCCGGAGTTTACCGGTCGATGAGCTCTAGCGAAGCACTGAGGATTGAAGACAGCGGGCCGGTTCGGCACCTTATTCTCAATCGTCCCGAAAAATTGAATGCCATTGACATTACCCAACATGAACGCTTGATGTCGGCGTTCGTCGAAGTAGAACGCAATTCCGACATTCGAGTCCTTGCGCTTTCTGGCGAGGGTCGCGGATTTTGTGCCGGCGATGATTTGACGGCCGAGAAACGCACGGGTCCCAACCCTCATGCTAAACGCGCCGTCGACCTAGAAATGGGCTCCGGTCCCGCCGTCCTACTCGAATCTTGCGCGATTTTGCGTCGTCTGACCAAACCCACGGTCGCGCTGATGCATGGCGTCGCGCTAGGTTCGGGCTATGACTACAGCCTCTCTTGTGATTTTAGGTTGGTCACGGAAGATATTCGCTACGGCGATCCGCGTATCGACCGTGCGCTTTGGGCAGCTGAGGGTTGGTCGTATAAGCTGCCGCGTCTGACGAATCAGTCCGTGGTGACGCCCATTGCTTATCTAGGACGCCTTATGAACGGAAATCAGGCGCTTGAGTACGGTCTCGCACACGCGATCCTGGACATCGAGTCCGATATACGAGCGGCGGCCCGACCCTTTTTAGTCGCACTCAGCCTTCTTGACGCCGAGGCATACTCGTCCACTAAAGCGGCGATCTTAGATGGACTCGACGCGACGTTCGAGCAATCCTTAACCATGCAAGCGACGCAACCATGACGTTACTGACCGACGGAGAAGTTCAGGAGTTTATTGTCAACGGATTCTTACGGTTGCAGCCCGATGTCGACCCCGAGGTACATGCAGGCATCGATCAGAAGCTTCGTTTCGCGACCGAACAAGAATTCCCGATGGGAAACAACATTGTGTCACGGGTCCCAGCATTGTGGGACGTCGTCCGTTGCCCACGCGTTCACGGTGCCCTCGTGAGTCTACTTGGAGCCGGCTATTTCGTGCATCCTCATCGTGCAATACACACGAACGTCCCGGTCGAAAATCCAAGCGTCAGTTACCCGGAAGACCACGCCGGGCCGCCGCTTGGAAAAGGCTCAATGGCTGGATCGGGCTGGCACCAGGATGCACAAAGTCCACTCTCACGGATGCGCCATCACGTTCCGCGGTACCTAATCGGGTTCTATTTCCCACACGACACACCCAAATTAATGGGCCCGACCAGAGTCCAGGCCGGCAGTTATCTGTACGCGCATCCGGTCGCACCCCACGGCGTCGTGGTACCCGAAGACGTGACCGCGGGTACATTCTTCTTGTTGCATTTCGACACCGTCCACGCCGGTTGGGTCAACCGCCTAGACCAAACACGCTACATGGTGAAATTCGTGTTCACGCGAACGGAACACCCGTCCGGCCCCGCATGGAATCACGACCACTCACGCTGGCAGCGCCCGACAACTTGTATTCCGACGTTCGACCTGGAGCCCGCTTGGTCCTTTATTTGGAATTGGATGCGCGGTGAATCGCAAACGAGCCGGCCAGCACCATCTGAAAGCGCGAACCACCACGCCGCACTGAACGGTGTTGATCAAGTAGCACGTTTAAACGCGATCTATAACCTCGCCCACAGATCCGAAATTGAGGAGCTAGCGAGCCGCATCGAAGCACTGAGCGGGTTAGGCATGCATGAGCGATCCTTGGCGAAGGACAAAAACGGAAAGACAAAGCCGCAAGACGATATCGATGGTTATCCTAGGCGATGGAACGAGCGGGCGGTGGTGGTGGACGATGCCGCCTACTCCCTCGCCGCAGTCGGGAAAGAAGCGATACCGGCACTGACGTCATTACTTGGTGCAAAAGACCCGTGGGTTGTGATCAATGCACTGTTCGCGCTCGGAGAAATCGGACCTGCCGCACGATACGCATTGCCGCAGGTGATCCGACTGCTCGAACACCCCAAACAACAAGTCGTTCGGCAAGCTTTGGACACGCTCGGCGCGATCGGCGGTGACATTGGCGAAGCGCTACCGCAAATACACGCGCTTCTCCAGGAAACAAATCCCAAATGGCAAACTCCCGAAGTTTATCGGGGCTGGACCGGACAAGATCAGGTACGTTTAAACGCCGTCCTCGCAATCCTGTCGTGCCTGAACGAACCCACTAACCATGCTTCGATCGAATCGATATTGATTGCATCCCTCGATGATCCAAACGGTTATGTCCCCGCGGTTGCCACTGAAGGGCTCGTGAGGTTGGGTTCAAAAACCGGCATCGAAGCATCCGTCCGCTATCTGCAGGACCGACGTTGGGATGACACACTAATTGGACGCGTCAAACCCTTCTAAATCGGTACCGGTTCTTGTTCGCTAGAAAGTAACCAACGAATCATTGGTAAATGCTCACGACCCTGAAAGGTCTGACCCTCGACAAGGTACATGGGCACATTAAATACGCCTTCCGCTTCCAACGACGTACGGAGCGAGTCTAGTTCTTCTCGCATCGCGTCCGAGTCAAACGTCGAAGCGCCTGACGAAGCTAGCGCGTCGCGAATGGACTGGGCGTCATCGAGGTCCATCAGCCCCGACCAAAAACGCGAAAATACGGTTTGCGCATAGTGGAGACCAACGCCCTCCCGATTGCCCCAGAGGAGCCCTAGCAACGACATTGTCGAGTCGACGCCACGATTATCCGCAATGAGCTCAATATTCTGCAGCTCGGCGTAACGCTTGAGATCGGCCCCGTAATACTCTGCCCGCACGCGCGCGTGTCGTTCACTGACGGTCTCTTCCCCCTCCTCCGCCTGCGAGAGGACCGATACCTCCGTTCGATAAGGTAACAAAGCAAGGGGCACGCCGAGCTCCTCGGCCAGAGCCACGGTTGGCCCCAACGAAAGCCATGACAGCGCGTTCTTAAAGTCGATCACCAACCGAATCACGGTTTTTTCTCTGGGAAGTGCTGATAGGCAATATCAGGCGGCGAACCATGCTTCCCACCCAAAATCCAACGAACCATCGGCAGATGTTCACGTCCAAAGAATCTCTCACCATCAATCACATATGTTGGCACGCCAAAAATTCCTGCTGGATGCAACGCGTCTTGTAATTGGTCGTGTAGCTCACGACCGTCGCCCGCCAAATACTCTCGAAAACCGCTTACGGTGCATCCGGATTCACCAAGCACTGTCTCCAGTACAGTCGGATCTTCAATATCTAGCTCACGCCGCCAGAATCGCTCAAAGATCCGATCCATGTATGCCATGAGCTGAGCGCTTCCATGGTCTTTCGCCCACAGCAAACCGATGGAAGCGCCCGACGAATCCCAAATTTTTTGGGGGCCGTAGAGGATCATGTCTTTCAGACGCGCATAACGCTTTGCATCCATGTAAGCGTAGCGAACGCCGTTCCACTGTCTCGGCGTTCGGTTGTCCTCAACGAGGTTGCCCTTGTCATCCGTTCGCGCCGAACCCAAGAAGCTCGGAATGTCGAGCGTTAAAGGACGCCAGTCGATTTTGATCTGATAATCACGCTCCAATTGAGCCGTCGGATCTTTGGCCAGATAAGCGTACGGGCTCTTGAAATCGAAGTAGACGATAAGCGGGTTATCCGAGATCAGCGGGTTCATCCAGCGCATGATAAGCTCGCTTGCTTCTCTGCGCGAACCGCTCGAACGAACAACGATGAGCTGGAAAGACGACGTCGATGAACTAAACCGCCAGGTCGAAATGGCGGGACAAATGGGCGGTCACGACAGCGTCACATTTCATCATGGCCGCGGCAAACTGACTGTACGAGAACGGATCGCGCTACTCGAGGACCCTGGTACATTTCAGGAAATCGGCGCGATTGCCGGTACAGCGACCTGGGATGGCGATCAGGTCACCGGTTTGAAGCCTTCCAATACGATCATAGGCACTTGCCTGATCGACGGTCGAAAGATCGCTTTTTCCGGAGGCGACTTCACCATTCGGGGTGGAGCGTCGGATGCGGCTATCGGGAACAAAAGTCAGTACGCGGAACAATACGCGCTCGATACCCGGATCCCGTATATCCGACTACTCGACGCGACCGGCGGCAGTGTCAAAACGTTTGAAAAAATTGGGCGAACGTATCTTCCCGGGAACTCAGGCACCAATATTTCCGCCGAGTTGCTGCAACACGTACCGGTCGTTTCGGCCGTACTCGGATCCGTCGCAGGCCTCCCGGCCGTCCAAGCGTGCCTTTGTCATTTCAACGTCATGGTCAAAGGGACCAGTCAAGTATTTGTCGCGGGCCCAAAAGTCGTCGAACAGGCGACCGGCCAAACCATCTCCAAAGAAGAACTCGGCGACGAACGGACACAACTGAAAAACGGTGTCATCATGAATCTAGCGGAGAGCGAGGCAGACGCCGTTTCTCAAATCCGTCGGTTTCTCTCTTACCTACCCACAAGTGTGTGGGAAATCCCACCCGTTATCACTCCCAAGGATGATCCCGACCGGCGTGAAGAATCACTCTTGTCGGTGGTCCCAAAAGACAGACGCAAAATCTACGAACCTCGCGACGTGATCCATGCCGTGGTCGACACCGAAAGCTTTTTTGAAATAGCGCCTTTCTACGGTCGTGCGCGCGTAACCGGACTGGCTCGGGTCAACGGTATCGCCTGTGGCGTTATGGCCAACCATCCGAAATTTAACGGTGGTTCGATGGACATCGCTGCGGGTGAAAAGACCCTTCGTATTCTCGAACTTTGTGAGACATTTCATTTGCCCCTGGTTTACTTCGCCGATGAACCAGGATTTTCGGTCGGACCTGCCCAAGAAAAAATGGGTATCGTTCGTGCCGGCGCTCGCGTCGTAACAACGCTTGCCAGAACACAAACACCCTATATTTGTTTCATTATGAGACAACTCTACGGCGTCGCAGGAGGTTTGCACCAGCGAGGCGGTACGGGACTGTACAGGCGGTACGCGTGGCCGTCGACGCATGGAGGATCGATGCACATCGAAGGTGGTACGGCCATCGCCTACAAACGAGAGATCGAAAACGCGGACGATCCCGATGCAAAACGCGAGGAAATCGAAGCGCGACTGCAATCGATATCGTCGCCGTTCAGAAACGCCCACGCTTTCGGCGTTGAGGACATCATTGACCCGAGGGACACCCGGCCCCTGCTCGTGGACTTTCTCGCCGACGCTCAACGCGTTATCGCGAGTCAGCTGGGCCCGGTTTCAGGAAGCAGCTACCGTCCCTAGTCAGCGTGCGGCAGCATCACGATCAATCGGATCGAGCCTTACGCGAATTGAATCAACTATCGACGACCGCGATTTAGAGGATCGAATGGCGATGCCGCCGACATATCCCTTACAGTCTCGGTTTGATCCATGAGCTCATCAAAGGTCGCATCCGTTCCAAGCGAGATTCCCTGGTTCGTGTACGTCTGAGACCGCGAATACCGACCGCCCGACGCGTGAATCGTATTCGCTGACGGCGCTTCCTCACTGCACATGAGCAGGACAGCGGGCGTAACCAGCGCTGGATCCATTTCAGCCGGTGGTGGTCCATCAGCATCGAATCGCGATCCCGGAACACTTGCCGTCATCCGCGTTGCCGCACCCGGCGCCAAACAATTTACCCGAATATTGTGAGACGCTCCTTCAATCGCTAGAACGTTCATCAAACCCAGCATCGCCATCTTAGCGGCACCGTAGTTGGCTTGACCGAAATTCCCAAAAATACCCGACGTTGAACTAGTAAAGACCAC
Organism: Pseudomonadales bacterium; assembly: GCA_022448085.1. GTDB lineage: Bacteria > Pseudomonadota > Gammaproteobacteria > Pseudomonadales > Azotimanducaceae > UBA11889. The sequence continues at coordinate 35,631 of JAKUTH010000015.1, forward strand.
TCTGCCCCAATTCTTTTCGTACATGATCGGCCAAGCCGCTTTGGTGACGTACGCCGATCCACGCAAATGCACATCTATGACCAAATCAAATTCATCAAGTGTCATGTTTTTGAATGACTTGTCTCGTAAGATCCCCGCGTTGTTGACGACAATATCCACGCTACCGAAGGCTGCTACCGCATCATCAACGATGCTTTTCGCACCATCACGGTCTGATACCGACGCCTTGTTGGCAATGGCGACACCTCCGGCAGCGGTGATTTCTTCGACGACGACGTCGGCCATATCGCTCGCACCAGCACCGTGCACACTACCACCAAGATCGTTAACGACAACCTTCGCTCCACGTTCAGCAAACGCCAATGCGTGGCAGCGTCCGAGACCGCCACCTGCCCCTGTGACAATGGCTACTTTGCCTTCAAAATCGCTCATACAACCTCCTTCCCTCTAACCACGTTAGCGAATGTTATTTCAAACCATGTGCCGACAATGATACAAGTTCGCTATGCGCTTGAACGAAAAAGTTGTCGCCATCGTAGGGGCCGGGCAAACACCCGGCGAGACCATAGGCAATGGTCGTGCCGCGGCGATGCGTTTCGCACGAGAAGGCGCGCGTCTCATTCTGGCAGATCGCAATGTTGACTCAGCCGAGGAAACACGCGCCATGCTGAAGGCGGACGGATTTGACTCCATGGTCGTGCATGCCGATGTCAATCGTGAATCGGACTGTGCGGACATCTCCGCTGCGGCAGTGGAGCATTACGGCCAACTCGACGTCCTCCATTACAACGTCGGCCGCAGCGAGGGGGACGCGGAAGTTGCCGCGCTCGACGTCGAGCAGTGGGACGAGATCATGTCGATGAATCTGCGAGGGTTTTACCTGTGTAGCAAACATGCATTGTCGGTCATGCGACCGCAGAAGAGCGGCGTCGTCTTGTGTATATCATCCGCGGCCGCTCTCGCGTCCGGTAGTAACATGACCTACAAAACGTCGAAAGCCGGCATGAACGCGCTGGTTCAATCAATGGCCATTAACAACGGACCCTACGGAATTCGGGTCAACGCCATCATGCCGGGTCTCATGGATACGCCCATGGCCATCGAGCGTCGCGCGCGAGAACGAGGTGTCGAGCGGGACGTCATTCGCGAAGAGCGCGATCGTTCTGTTCCATTGCTTGGAAAAATGGGGACCGCGTGGGACGTGGCTAGTGCAGCCGTCTTTCTCGCTTCTGACGAGGCCAGTTACATTACCGGCGTCGCACTTGCCGTCGACGGTGGTGTCACAGCTCGCGTTGGTTAACGCGTCAATCGGTTGCCGGTCTAAACACCGGGATGATGCTGCCATCAGGTAAGCTCTCGAACGCCACTTCGACCTCCATCCCAACCTTGACTGCGTCCGGCTCCACGTCCACCAGATTGGTTGAAAGGCGCACCCCTTCCGTTACGTCGACCTGGGCTAAAATAATCGGCAATCGATCTTCGTGCCGAGGATGGTACGCCCGCTGTAACAGGCCGTGGCTGTATAAGGTGCCGCGACCCGACGCATCGCGCCAAACGATGGAACGCGACCCACAGTGTTGGCAACGTTCGCGATAAGGAAACGTCCAGGTCCCACAATCGTCGCAGCACTGAAGGCGGAGTTTCCCTTCGGAAGCAGCTTCAAAAAATGGTGCGGTACGAGAACTGGGTTTAGGCAACCAGGATTCATCTTCGGATTTGCTCACGATGCGGTCTCCGGGGACAGCACCACGGTCGAGTGGTAGTTCAACATACCACCATTACCTGAACAGATAATGAGGTCGTTGGACGACTGCCGTTCACCCGCCTGACCACGGCCCTGGATAACCGCCTCCGAAATCGGTGTCATGCCCCACATGTAGTAACTCGATAACTCACCGCCACCTGTATTTGTGGGCAGTGCGCCACCGGGGCCCAGACGGCCGTTTTCTACAAACGCGCCGCCCTCGCCCTTCTCGCAAAATCCGTAGTCCTCGAGCGTCACAAGAACCGTGTAGGTATAGCAGTCGTAGAGCTGACACTGCGTAATCTCACCGAGACTAGCGTCCGCCATTGCGAGCGCTCGAGACGCACTTCGTGAGCCCGGACCACGAATCGCCGAATCGGGCACGGTCTGGCCGGTATCGTGGCGATGGCCTTGGGCAAAACCGCGGATGTATACCGGTGGCTGCTGCCCATCCCGCGCCTGCTCGGCTGACGTGACAATCACGCAGATGGCACCGTTCGAAACAAGACAACAGTCGAGAACGTGAAACGGCTCCACTACCCATGGGGAATCGTGATATTCGCTGAGCGTGATCGGCTCTCGTTTCGTCGCCCGTTCATTCAACCCCGCCCACGCCCGCTGGGATACCGCGATCTGACCCAATTGATCTCGAGTGGTCCCAAAGAGATCCATGTGACGTTGCGCTGCCATGGCGAACATTGGGATCGCACCGGTGAATCCGTAAAGACCATGTAGCGAACTCAAAGCGTCACCGCCGAAACGACGCCCGCCGGAATACGACGCGCCCGTACGCTGTCCATCAACCAAAGGCGCATCGGCAAAAACGCACGCAACGTTTTTTGCGAGCCCATTCGCCACGGCCATGGCCGCATACTGAATCATTTGCCCAGCGCTGGAACCGTAGCCCTGCATAAAAGTCAGCAAATTCAACTCTTGAAGCCCAAGCGCCACATGCAGATGCAGGTCGAGCCCGCGGGTAATACCGGTATTAATAAGCAGCCCATCGAGTTCAGACTTATCGATCCCCGCGTCATCGATGGCGAGATAGACGGCTTCCGATGCTAAGTCGATGGTCGATCGATACACCCGTCCCATCTCCGTCATACCGAGACCAGAAACTGCAGCGGCGCCATTCATGGGATGATTCATGCTAAGTCCTTGTCAGTACGACCACGGGTATTTTGCGAACTGTGCGTTCTTGATATTCGCTGTAGCCTTCCCAGATATTCGTCATCAGAGCCCACAAACGATTTCTTTCCTCACCGATGGCTGTCGATGCTCGTGCAGAAAATCGATCGGCTTTCACCTGCACTTTGACGTCTGCGTGCGCGACCAAATTTTCATACCAAGACGGATGCAACGCATGGCCACCTTTTGACCCAACAATAATGTATGTCCCATTCTCTTCGCCGTAAATCAGAGGAATTAAGCGCGCGTCGCCGGATTTTCGGCCGGTCGTCGTCAACAGCAGCGTCGGGACGCCGCCCCACATGTGGCCTTCATCTCCCCCCGTTGCTATGTAACGTTCTACGTGTTCGGTAATCCAATCTGGCATCGCTCGATCAATCACTGGTCATCCTCGGCATCTGCATTGCTGTCCTGCCGGAACAACGCCTCAAGCTTAGCTTTCGCAGCCGCATCCGGATCGATCGTCGCCGCGGCGGGATCGGCACCATCTTCCAAGATCTCTTCGCCGCCAAAAAGGTCGCCCAATTCTTTACGCGCGCCCGCTTCTTTGACGCCGATTATCGAATCGTAAGTCCCTGTGGCTGGCCGAAAAAAATCGCAAAAATTCGCGTTTTCTTTATTGACCGGTGGATCGGCTCGTTCGTCCGTACAAGTAATGGTGTCTCGCGGTCTATATTGGCGACAAAGCCGACAACAGTGCAGGCTTTCGAAACACTTCGGGCAGTTGTTGTGTCGTGTGATCGGCCTTGGTAACGCGTCAAGCGACGTGCCGCAATTCCAGCATTCCAATTCCGTCATTGGTCGGTCTCGACGGCGGTCGAATTAACGACCTGAAAATTCGGGCTTACGTTTCTCTAGGAACGCTTTCACGCCTTCCTCAAAATCTTCCGAATTAAAAAGACCATTCAGATGGACCATCAGATGATCGACCGCGGTGTCGTAACTCTCTTCCAATCCCATCCGCATCATGCGCTTGGTCGTCTGCACCGCCATGGGCGCGTTATCAGCGATTTCGTTGGCCCACTGCATGGCGGTATCCATAAGCTCTTCGTTGGGAACAACCGCATTAAAGAGTCCGAGATCAAGAGCTTCTTGAGCATCGATCGTGCGTGCCCGATAGTAGAGTTCGGCCGCTTTCGCCCAACCGATTAAGCGCGGTAATAACCAGGTCCCTCCACTTTCCGGAACAACATTGCGCTTCGCCGTCACGGCCGCCATCTTAGCCGACTCGCCCGCAATTCGAATATCAGCGAGCAAGGTAATGTCCATACCATACCCAGCCGCCGCGCCGTTGACCGCGCAGACCACGGGCGTGTCTATATTCCACATCACATTAATGGGTGCATCGCGCAGATCAAACAACTGGCGCGGACGATTCTGGCCTTTCGGCACCACTTCACCGCTGCCGATCCCGCCTTCGCCGACGGCGATAAGGTCAAGTCCTGAGCAGAATCCTCTGCCGGCGCCCGTCAATACGATACAACGGGTCTCGGGATCCTTGTTCGCTTCGACCATCTTGTTCGAGAGTTCGCCCAGCATATCGCGACTTATCGCGTTAAGGCGTTCCGGTCGATTCAACGTCATAACCACGACGCGATCGCGTTGCTCAACCAATAGTTCGTCGGTATTCGACGCACTGACCGTCATAGGTATCTTCCCATCACTCAATAAGACGTGGGAGGCTAGCCCCTGACTCGAGGGAAGTCCATGCCTCGGCGAATGGACCCGCTCATGCTATCGGCGGAACCGCAACGTCAGTGTTGCCGTTTTTCCATTCGTCGCTATGCCTTCGATACGGTGTCGACCGAAAGCCACTCACGGAGAGTAGCCAGGTGTTTGCAATCCAAAGAAGTGGTGTTCCGGACGCTCAACGCGGGTGACCTGGTGTACAGTGCGTTGCTATTTGTACCTTTAACAGCTCTTTTAAGTCTGCGAGCTCCGACTCAATCAATGCCGCATTCAATGATTTAGCGAGATGTTGATCTGATCGTAGGTAAAGTCGTTTTTTTTACGCTAACTCATTGTTTTAAAAATAACTTACTGTCATTAAACGGACCGTTGTTTTGACATATATAACTTATAGACATAATAATATATTTTTATGAGTGCATATTGGCATAGAAAGTCGAACCAATGATGCTAAATCTCATTGCAACCGCGGCAATGACGTTATATACATTCGTCCGGGATTGAGCAGTTCCCAAGCGATTTTGAGAACTCAATCGTACGAGGGGTAATATGTCTTCTGACCGAATCTTGATGATCTTGATGACTGTGGTTGCCGTCCTTGCCGTGATTCCGGGAGTACCAGCGGTCGCCTACGCGCCGCTAGCACTAGTCGGACTAGGCCTCATCAGCGGGTTTATGAATCCCGAAGATGATCTCCTGACAAGATTGGCATTGATCGTTGTTGCCGTTGCACTACCAACCGTCGCGAATAGCTTAGATGCTATTCCAGTGGTGGGTGGCTTCGTAAACAGCATTCTGGATAACGTCGCCGTCGCTATCGCCGGCATCGTTGTTGCAAACGTGCTACTTCAGATATATGGGCGGTTGATGCCTGCCGACGACTCTAGCGCTAGCTCTAGTGCTGGGGACGGTGGCGGTTACAGCAGCGAATAGAATCTGTCGAAGTTCGACAATGATCGAAATGGCCCCGTTTTAGGGGCCATTTTTTTACCTATTCAGTATCTTTTCTCACCAGCCGTTTGACCGAAAAATACGGCTAGCTCTCCACGTCCCCACCAGATCAAGACAGCACCGTCAAGTTTACAACGTGATCACTGACGTTATATACGTCGGTGCAGGTAGAGCATTAATTCATTCAAATACGAACGAGGGGTCGTTTTATGTTGCAGAAAGTTTTGACCTGGGGCTCGCTCGCGATTGCCGTAATCGCCGCGTTTACCGATGCCATTCCGATGGTGCCTTTGATTCTGGTGGTATTAGGTCTGATCGGTGGATTCATGAATCCGCTCGAAGACGTTGGTACTCGTGTCGCTTATTACGTACTAGCGTTCACGCTGCCAACGATTGCCAACAGCCTCGACGCAATCCCAGTACTCGGAGGGTACGCTAACAGCATCCTCGATAATGTCGCGATCACCATTGCCGGTATTGCGCTCGCTAACTTCCTCCTCGCGTTGTACAACAACACGATGGCGGCGGGAAACGACGACTGATCGAATCAGTCAATTGATAGAGACGCGAGCACTATTGCTCGCGTCATAAAAATGGCCCCTTTGGGGCCATTTTTTTGCGCGTCGACAACCTAGGGACTGAACTTAATTCGAGTCCTGCAGCATCTTGTCCACTTGCAAGAATGGGATTGCTCCCCCGGTAAATTGCGGTAGCTTGCCATCCCACTTCTCCGCCATTCGTAACTGAATGAGTTCGGGATTGGATTTCAAGGCGGCAGCCTCTCGCCGGATGGCTTCAGCACGTGCTATCGACTCCACCTCGGTCTTGTACGCTTCAGCATCGGCGGCCAACGTCCGCTCAGCCGCTGCCGCTTCCGCCTGAGTGACTCGTTTGATTTTTTCGTTTTCGGCTTTCAACGCATCCTGTTCTGCCCGGACTTTTTCCTCGATCGATCGATTGAAATCAGCCGAGAACTCGAATTCCTCAATGGCCAAATTAGCAATCATTAGCGCTCCATTTAATTCTTTTTCGGTGAGTGTTTCTTTCAAGAAGTTTTCGATTTGAGCCTGCATCGAAACGGTCACTTCGGCACGGCGGGTCACCAACTCTTCCGCAGTAAATTGCGCCGTAATCGCTTTGACCGATTCCGCAATGGCCGGGGTCAGAATCGCCGCCTTAACGACGGCCCGGTTACCGACTTGCTGATACGTCCTGGGGACCAACCCGGCGTTCATTGAATACTGCAGCACAATCGTCGTATCGACCTGTTGCAAATCCTTCGAGGCGGCGCTACCCGGAACCCGCGCCGGTTGCAACCGAATATCAATCTCCTCAACGATGTCAATGAACGGGATTTTAAAGTGAAACCCCTCCGGTAAATGCGTCATGCTGACTTTTCCAAGACTTTTCTTGACACCCACATGCCCCGGATTTACCACCACAAAACCCGCGTAAAACATCAACAATCCAATCAAAACAATAAATCCAAAAAGAATAGATTTAACGGGCATTTGCTTCGTCTCCTAACGTTCGGGCATCAGCATAGGCTTGAGATCGAACCGATACAACGACTACACGCCTGCGCCGGGATCCAGTTTTATTGCCGTCACAATCAGTCGCGCATAATTTGCGCTTAAAACGTCCCCGTGAGCGTATAACCATCCTGCAATCCCACAATCGAAAGGGCTTGGCCGTTAACTTTCAATGGTTCAAACCGGACTTGCCGGGCTCCGCTTTCGATCATCTTGAACACCTGCGATTCCGTTAGATCGCTATCGAGTAAATCAAGGTGAATATCTTCGACCCGGCCTCGACGCGTTATCGAATACGAAAACCGAACCAACAGCGAAGCCTCTGAGTTGTTAGTACCGCTGGACCTAGAAGGTACTTTGATTGGTGTTATATAGAGGCGCTTACAAAGGTTTCTCGCCGTCATTTGATCACGCGACCAAGTTTTCAGGGTGCAAGTTCCGTCCTTACATCGCAGACATCGGGTCAAATAGTCGGCTCGATGTTTGCGGATGCTCTTAAGCACCTCGGTTTTGAGTTCGGCGTACTCGCACCCAACAATGTCGACGTGCGCAATTGGCCAACTCCCACATTGGGCGACGGCGCTCACCCTAACCTCTTCGACATCGCGTGCGTAAGCATCGTCACTATCCGTTGATGCGGCAAGGCTATCTGCGCCGCTCATCGAACAAAAGAGGACATACCAAAGACAAGGCAAAAATCGTGAACCTATCTTGGCACGATGCTTGCGAACGCAACCTAATCCACTACCAATCCCGTTTGGCCCGATCAATGCGGCCCCGTCTGATTGAATGGATCATTCCAAAGCGCCGTCCAGACAAACTCGTCATTAACGTAATAAATGGCATCATCGTGCAGAACTGAGCGCACTCGTGATCCACCCCAACGCCCATTCGGATGATTCAGCGCCGATAAGTAACCCACCGCATTCAGCGACGAAGTCGTTGGATCGTCCTTGTCCCTGATTTCGAAGAGACGCAATTGTTGTTCTCGGCGATATCCCAGACCATCGCCCCAATACGTCAAGGTTAGCGGGATGGTAAATCGGTCAACATCGGCGACGTCACCAAGATAGGTGAAGGCGTGGCGGTCGTATCGTGCCTGCGAGTAGCTCCAATTGGCGTCCTCTCCCAGCGAGAGCGACCCCAGCGAATAAGGAGCATCGACGGCGGCGACATTGAAGAGTTCCAACTTAACAAAACCATCCTGGTCCGCGCCAAGACCGAGGAGCAAATCATCGCCAATGGGATGTAAAAAATCCGAAAAACCAGTGACCTCCAACTCGCCAGAAAATTGAGGGTCCAAGGCATCGGTCAGATCCAATACGTACAACGGGTCGATGCGCTCAAACGTCACCAAGTACACTTTGGTTCCCAAGAACCTTACGCCGTACAGATCTTCGTCGGGCTTACCGATTGAGTCCGGATAGGTGGCATTGGGCAACGTCGCCACGGTCTCCAATTCGAGCGCGGTTGGCGACTTGCGCAACACAAAGAGCTGATGGTCCCACCGATCGCCTTCGGCCCCCGTCCACTTAGTCGTGACAACGCGTAAATCGCCCTGGAATTCGTTCAAACGAAAGTCCGCATTATTACCGCCGCTCAGGTAACCGTCGATTTTGCCCGAACCGCCGTAATCGAGACCTGCCGAGATGGAAAACCGATGCAACAAGGTTTTGTACTCTGTCGCCGTCCCAGTCACGTCATCCGCGGCGATGTATTCCGCTTGGCTGAGATAGATCGCGTTCGGCGAAACGTAAAGGCCGTCGGTCGACTCGTTGTAACAAGCGGCTCTAACGATGCCAGGGTCCACCACGTTCACCGCCAGTATGACCGTGAGGGTTGGGTACCCGCGTTCTTCCGGGGCAAGTTCGTGGTTGGGATCTGTAACAAAGCAGTCTTCAGCATCGAGCAAGACGACGTCAACGCCATTGACGGTCACTTTTGGCAACACATCGTCAATGGTCAAGGCATCAATCAGTGCGTCATTTTCCGCGATTTCGTCCTCGTTATCCGTGTAATTGATGAGACCCGGTATATCGGGTGTGTGGCGAACGACTAGGTAAATAAGATCGCCTACTTTGCGACTGTTCACGAACCCGCCTTCCACTTCCATGTCCCAGCTCTTGGTCGGAGATCCAGGATCGCTGACGTCATGAATCTCGACGCCAACGTGTTGCAGTTCCCAGGTCGAAAATTCCTCAAATGCTCGACCCCAAATTCCCCACCAACCGGTACTATTAATCGTCGCCAGCTGGCCATCATCGATGTATAGGCCTTCGACGGTACGGTCATCGTCCAACGGAATCGAGCCAGTTACCGTGACGCCGGCCGTATCAGGATTCGTCGCCAAGATACGAATCGACCGCCCGTCGTCAGACGGTAGGGTCGAAGCCTCGTCAGCCGATGCTGTCGACTCCGCATCGTCCTCCAAGATAAAACAACAAGCGAGGCCTCGCGTCGGAGCAATGTAAAGATGGTTGCCGTCGTACTTAACGTAATCGTGTTCGTCGACGCTGGCCTCCAGCGTGTAGGTCGTGGTGTAACTTCCACCACCTCCGGAAGATGACTCTGCATCGGCTGAGGTAGCCGCGAGTGCCCTTGGCTGCGCATTTTCCGCAAGCTTGGTTTTAAACCCTGTGCGGATCGACTCCAGCAACTGACTGTCTGAGGATACCGCCACCAACAAACCGGGCGTTTCGACGGTAACCGGTGGAATCACGGGCGGTGTCACACCACCGTTCGAGCCACCCCCACCGCACCCAGTAACTAACAGACCCATGAAAAACACGCTAAAGCACCACAACATTTTCATTTCTCGATCCAGGCCGCTATGCATCGGCATTGAGACGTTCGCGGACGCGTGGTACCACGTCTCGAAATAGTTTTTCTAAGCTATCGTTCATTTGTGCCGGTCGAATACCAGGAGGCGCCCCCCACGTGACCAAATCCGTCATACCAAATTGCATAATAAACTCGACCAGCGTTTCAACACAGCTATCAACGTCTCCGATGATCCAAGTTTGCGGAATACGATCACCTTCAGCTCCCATACCTTCACCACTTTCTTCAAAAAACCGTTGGTACAACTCCATCCGGTATCTTTCGGCGGCTCGAACCGAGGGCCAATCACGTTCGCGATCTTCCGTCACTAAAATTCCGCGGATCAAACCAATGCGATAGTCGTCTGGATGCCTGTCGGTGGCTCGAAGGGTACTCACCCAATGATCAAAGGAGTCAGCGCGAAGTCCTTGTGGCAAGAGGTGCGCATCGAATCGGGCCGCGCGTTCGGCCCCCGCCTTCGACATCGCCGCGATCCATAACGGTGGCCCTCCTGCCTGAACATAGCCGGGTCGAATAACGACGTCGTCGAATTGAAAGCGTTTGCCGTGATACGAAAATTTCTCGCCCACAAAACACCGTTGCAACACCTCGATACTCTCGTCCATCAACGAAACACGCCGCGACGCCGGAATCCCAAAACCGCGAAATTCGTGTGGTGCGTACCCCATACCCGCGCCAAGTTCGACGCGGCCGTTAGAGATCTGATCGAGAACGGCGAGATCCTCCGCCAATCGAACCGGGTGATTGAAGGGAAGCAAACAAATGTCGGTAGAAAACCGGACGTGGGTGGTACGGGCAGCCATGGCGCTCGCAACCGGTATCCAACTCGGTAAATACCCATCGTCAACGAAATGGTGCTCGGTAAACCAAACGATGTCAGCACCGAGTCCGTCCAACCACGCCACTTGATCAAGCGCCTCAGCATACAGCTGCCGATCCGGTACGCCCGAATCGGGTGGATTCCGAAAGTCGTAGCAAACACCAAATCGCGGTTCAAACATTGGTATACGAGCCGCCGTTCTAGACCGATACCAGTGCAGTTAATGTCCGGACAAACATAGCGTCAAGCACGCGAACGAATTCAACCGCAGCAAACATTCGAACCATTTTTATTCCTTTTATCAATGGCTTGTATGACTTTGTAGGGTTACTTAGCGGATTGCTTCGCCCGGGCTCGGCCCGCAGCGAGCGGGTGCATCACACCGGCGCCGGCAGGCCAAACGCCTGGTTCGGCCTTAACATGCCGACACAGATGCTGAGCGTGGGCACTCAGTGTCTCCCAGACCTCGTGCGGCATCGTCTTTGCCATATCCGGACCACCCGACCACGGGGCCAAGTACTCCACGTTGGGTAATGCCCGCACCTCGTGCCCCACATTAGGGGTCGCGCCGTGCCAGGCCCGGTTGTCTCGGAATACGCCGGCACCCGCCGACGCACCCACCAAGGTCGATAATCGCATCCACTCCGGTTCTTCTTTCGGTGTGGGTGGATTTTGTTGCGACGCGTGGGTCCCGGGAATTTGTCGAATGGGTCCATTTTCCCAGGTGAGGTCGCTCATCACGAAGTTAATCGTCACTACCGGGGGCGTGTGCTCAGCGATAAGGCGCCGCGTTGGGAGATCAAGTTCGCCGGTATCCTCATCTTTTCGCAATTCAATACCCAACGCTTCGGCCTGGGCCAGGCGACCTTCAGTCAGTTTCAACGAGTCAGCCAAATCGGAATGCAACCGCTGATATTCGATAGCGCCCGGTAAGCAAAGATCACCTCCGGCACCGCCAACGAGATAGTCCGACGAACCAAATATCGCTTTCAAAAGAGGCGTGGTCGTCGGTAAGTCAATCATCGAGGCCCAAACCGAATCGTGCAGTAACTGTCTCGACGCGGACGATGTGCCGTAGCTGTAGCGGTGGGGTAAACGATTGGTTTCCGTCATGTACTTTCGCCCGGCCTTGCCGGGTACACTCAGGATCTCCTTCAGAACTCGCGCGCAGCCCTCCCGAAACCGCTCGAGCTGCTCGGAATCTAAGAGATCGCGTACCACCACGAATCCGTCTCGAAAAAATATGCGGCGCGCCCGATCAATCTCGTCAGGCGAACAAATCTCCAGACCCTTAATACCCGTATGTTCTTGCAGGTAATCCCGTAAGTTCTTCACCTCGGGGTCCTCGTAAATTCGCCGTTTCGGCGAGCGTGGATCGCCAGCAGCGAACCCAGGCCGGTTGATAAAATAGTCTCCGTCTTCATTGACTGTCTCGTTGGCGAGAGACTTTTCGTCCCAACCAACGCTGGTTTCGCGGTAGACGGTCATCGTCTTCAATTCGTCAATCACCGACGTTGTCATGAAGCTGCCTCCGACATGGGTGACCTGCACAAAGCCGCTATTGTAGCCCGGTTATTTCGACCGAGACCCAAACAACCGCATCACCGCCTTCTCAGAAACGCTCCATAAAAGTCCGAGTAAGGACACCCATTTAGCTCAAATCTCTATCTAGGACTCAACGACACCAACGCCGAATAAGAGGCCCGATGTGACATCATGCATGGACCCAATGAAACCGCGGCATCTGGCCGCCGAACGTCATGTCCCAGTCGAACTCACTTCAAAATCGTAGTGATCGCGACCCGTTTTACGGCTGGGTAATGGTCGGTGTCGTTTTTATCCTAAGTGGGTTGGCGTTCGGTGCACTCGGATCGATCTCCGTATTCCTGAAGCCATTGGCTACCGAATTCGCGTGGACGAGGGCCGAGACTTCCTTGGGCTATACCGCCATCGCGTTGTCATCCGCTCTGTTTGGCGTCGCCTGGGGATTTGTTGCAGATCGTTTTGGCACGCGTTGGTTTGGAGTGATAGCAGCCCTGGTCATGACAGCGAGTCTATTCATGCTCAGCAAACAAACGAGCATCGTGCACTTTTACGCGTTCTACTTTATCTACGGCGCGTTTGGAAACGCGTTGGTCGGATCACCCCTATTTGCCAACGTCGCTTACTGGTTTCGCCAACAACCCGGGTTGGCGATCGGCATCACCGCCGCCGGTGGAGCATTTGGGCAAGGAATCGTCCCGTACCTTGCCGGAATCATGATCGAAAGTTCCGGTTGGCGAGACGCGTATATGTTCATGGCCTGCGGTTACCTAATCCTTGCTCTGCCATTAGGCTTCCTCGTTCGCGAATCGCCTGTTCGACTCCGAGCGATGCAATTTCCCGACGATCAACCGCAGACTTTTCCCCTTAAAGAAACCGAGGTTCTCCTTTGGTTATCCGCGGCGGTGCTGTTCTGCTGCAACTGCATGTCGGTGCCTATCGTTCACTTAGTCCCTTTGCTAACGGATGCCGGACAATCGTTGTCCTCAGCGACCAGTGTCCTCATGGTGTTGATGTTCTCTGGCGTCCTAGGACGGATTCTAGGCGGAAAATTAGGCGACGTAATCGGACCACTACCGGCCTATCTACTGATGTCCCTTGGACAGACAGTATTCGTTTTGTGGTTCCCATTCACAGATAACATGGTCACGCTCTACGTACTCGCGATGTTCTTTGGATTCACATACTCAGGCGTCATGTCTTGCATATTGATGTGCACGCGCATGATGGTTTCGCCTGGATTTGCCGCTCGGGCTATGAGTATCACCTCGTTCTTCGGGTACGGCGGTATGGGCATGGGAGCATACGTCGGCGGTCTACTGTTCGACATGAACGGAAATTACGTCGGTTCGTTCGCGTTCGCGTCAATCATGGGGGTCGTCAATTTGGTGATATTGAGCCTGTTCCACTACCGCATTAAGCGACGGCACGACCAATCGCCCGACGATACCGCATTCGTCAGTGCGACCTCGTCGTGACGCGTTTCCTCAGGCAAACGGATCGGTTCCCGTCTGCATGAACGGACCGACACGCTCAGGGTGCGCGTTGTGTTCACGGTACGGGTAAAGGTGTTCTCCTAGCAAACGCTTCAGATCGGGAAAGCGTTTAAACAACTTAGGGTCGACCTCACCTTCCCATTGGTGGATCGGCCGCATATGCATGCGCATAAAAACTTGGACCAAGGTGATACGAAGACCGGGATTCGTGCGAGGGCTAGATCCATGCCAGGTTGCCCCGTGCCATATCGCTACCGATCCTGCTTCTCCATTTAGCGTGATCGTCTTAAACGGGGTCGTCGTCGGATCCTGTTCATGCGGCAAGGTCGCTCGTCCATATTGATGACTGCCCGGGGCGAAAATGGTGGGGCCGTCCTCTGGGCCCGCATAATCCGTTCCGAGCCAAGACACATTGCAGACGTGCGCAATATGGCCACCTCCTGGGGGAATGCCATGGGCGTCGCTGTGCAGTGGCAAATTGTGGCTGGTGGGCGGCTTAATAATCCATGTATGGCCCGCGAGTACCGCGCTCTGACCAAGCAGCCAACGCGTAAGGGCAAGTGCCGCGGGATTCAAGGCAGCTTCCACGAATACATCGTTTTCCTGCAGCAGATACCACGAATTCTTCCCCAGGCCCTCGCCGGTCGCCTTGGAGGTACGGTAGTTGCCAATTTTTACGCCATTTCGTTTTTCGCAAGTGCTTAAGATCGCGTTCCGAAGTTTAGACGCCCAGCGTTTCGACACACCCAATTTCTCGCGTGGAACGATCGTGACTCCATACGCTTCAAGTTCAAGGGCATGTTGAACGAGATCATATTTCTCAAGCTCGAGCATGATCGCATCGGCATTGGGAGATGTATGAAGTTCGGCAATACTCATGACGATGGCCTCCTGTCCGGCCTCCTATCGGATCGCTACCGGGTTGATTATGCCCTGAACAGCCCCCTCGAAGCGTGCCTGCCCAAGTACAAACAAAAATTCCCACGCTTCATCCGAGGCAAGCGCGCCAACGTTCATATTCTCCAAGATATACACGCCGTTTTTAGCCAACAGAATCGGGTGCACGGGAAACTGCATCGATTCGTCTTCAAACGGTACCACCTCCAAGCCCCAAGTATCTGCGCCAATGGCAACGACGCCGAGTGATGCTAGGTACTCTGCACCTTCAACCCCAAGTCCGGGTTGCCCACTCATAAACCGCGTATTGTCCTGTCCCGCCAGCGTCTGCCAGCCCGTATGGAAAAGCACCACATCACCTTGGCCAATAGATACGCCTTGTGCCTCGGCTTGGGCAACAATTTCTGAGCGATTAAACACCGTGCCCGCGCTCAGCATTTTCTTGCCGAAAAAACGGGCCATATCGATCAGAACACCGCGCGTGACAATGGGAGGCAGCTTATCGATCGACAACTTCGTCAAGCCGGTGGTTGCGACAAAATCGGCAGCCTTATTGCCGTTGTAATAGACATGGTTGAGGCCCATATGGCCTAGTCCATCAATCTGACTTCCGACGCCAAGCCAGGCGAACATCAGATCGTCGTTACCGGTCGCAAGATTCGCGCCTTGAGTAGCCCCCGTCCCATCGCCACCCTGTAAAACTGTCAGCGAAAATGATCGGGGCGGATACGCCGGCGTATCCCGACCCGTCACGGGGCCAGACGGGTACGT
>JAKUTH010000016.1 GCA_022448085.1 Pseudomonadales bacterium
ATCGCAATCACCCATCGATCTCGTAATACGTTTTCACCGAGCCAAGCGGCACCCGAGGTGTAGTCGAGATTTTGGTTGAGTACGAATTCCACAGCGGGATCGCCCCTTGGGCGCTCGGCGTTACCGATGACGATTTTTTCGGGTATTGGATCAAGGTGTGATGGGGTGAAGCCTTGATCGACCGTTATCCCTGCATTAGCGAGCTGCTCGCTCATCGGTGGATAAATAGGACCGTCTGATCCAGCCACTTCAAAACCGGATTCCTTCGCGAGTAACGCCAAGCTACCCATGAGGGTGCCACCGATTCCGAGAAAGTAGACGCGTTCGCTCATGTTGCCAACGTTGAGCTTACGCTGTAACTCGCGATTGCGATGAGGAGTGCGATGCCAACGGCGCGCGTCATGTCGACACTCATTGCCCGGTGAAGAATGAATCCCGACGCAGCGAGGCTCCAAAGGAGGAAGGGGATTGCGATTAGGACACTCCCCGTGAGCTGGAGCACGAGCAGCATTAGAATACCGAGGACAAGGTCAACGCCTATCATCGCAGCGAAAGTTTGATAGAACCTTCGATGGAATCCAACGAGTCGGAGTGCGCCCCATGTCATGAGGGCCGTGACGGCGAGCGCACCGTAGGTGGGTAGGAGTTGTATCCCGGTTAGACCAGAACTTTCAGACATCACACCCGGTCCGAACAACTGGGTGAATACGGTGAGCACCGTCTGCAGTGCTACCAACAAAACAATGAAGTAGGGGTGCGAAGGTGCCTTTTCCGGACCGTCCCGAAACAGGGCGATGTTCCAAAACAACTGAACAACGGCGAGCATGCGGAAATTGTCGCATAAATTGTGTGGATCCCTGAGAATCCCGACATTCACACTTTGGGAATCGTCATGACGCGGAGCAACGCGCTGTACGCGCAGTCGGGCGGGGTTACCGCCGTGATCAATGCGAGTGCTTGCGGCGTTATCGAAACGGCGCGTAAACACAGAGACGTCATCGGGCGAGTTTTTGCGGCGAATAACGGGATTCTTGGCGTGCTTACGGAAGAATTGATTGATACAGGCAAAGAAAGCGCGCGCACAATCGCGGGTCTTCGGTCTACCCCAAGCGGAGCTTTTGGTTCATGCCGATACAAACTCAAATCGCTCGAAGAAAGCGAACGCGAATATCATCGGCTGATCGAGGTATTCCGCGCCCACGATATTGGTTATTTTTTTTACAATGGTGGCGGTGACTCGCAGGATACTGCGCATAAAGTTTCCCAAGTTGGGAAGCGATTGGGTTATCCGATTCGGTGCGTGGGTATTCCAAAAACGGTCGACAACGACTTGCCGTTTACGGATACCTGTCCGGGTTTTGGCAGCGTTGCCAAATACGTTGCCGTTTCCGTGCGTGAAGCCGCGATGGATGTCGCCTCAATGTGTGAAACCTCGACCAAAGTCTTCATCATGGAGGTCATGGGTCGACATGCGGGTTGGATTGCCGCGGCGGGTGGTCTTGCGGCTGACAAACCGGGCGACGCGCCCCACGTCATCGTGTTTCCTGAAGTGCCCTTCTCGAAGGTCAGGTTCCTTAGAAAGGTGAAGAAGACCGTAGATACGCGTGGATTTTGTGTCATCGTGGTGTCGGAAGGCGCGCGTTACGCTAATGGACGGTTTCTGGCGGATGCTGGCCACCTTGACGCGTTTGGTCATGTTCAGTTGGGCGGGGTGGCACCGATGATTGCAGCGATGATCAACGATAAACACGGTTATAAGTACCACTGGGCGGTTGCCGATTACCTGCAGCGCGCCGCGCGTCACATCGCATCGAAGACCGATGTCGATCAGGCGTACGCGGTGGGAAAAGCGGCGGTTGAACGCGCCGTTCGGGGGATCGATGGGATTATGGTCACGATTCGTAGAACGTCGGATTTGCCCTACCGGTGGACGGTGGGTGAAGCGCCTCTTCATCGAGTCGCGAACGTAGAGCGAACGATGCCAAAGTCGTACATCTCGCAGGATGGATTTGGCATTACCGCGCGCGCGCGGCGGTATTTAGCGCCGTTGATTCGGGGCGAGGATTACCCTAGGTACAAGCAAGGGCTGCCGCAGTACACACGATTGAAAGCAGAACTCACGGCGAAAAAATTACCGGCGTTCTCGGTCGAGGCTTAAACGGCGTGTGACAACGTAGCGCTTGGCGAGCGTTCGCGTGCGCGGAACGCCCGTCGTGCAGGGGGTCTATGCGCCTATCGCTGCCAGCATCAGGATCGCAACAATATTGATGATTTTGATCATCGGGTTGACTGCAGGGCCTGCCGTGTCCTTGTAGGGATCCCCTACCGTGTCGCCGGTTACCGCGGCCTTGTGGGCTTCGGATCCTTTCCCACCGTGGTTACCGTCTTCAATGTATTTCTTGGCGTTATCCCAGGCCCCACCGCCAGCCGTCATTGAGATTGCGACAAATAGCCCAGTGACAATTGTTCCGAGAAGCATCGCCCCGACGGCACTCAAAGCCTTCGCTTGGTCGAAGACTAAGTTGATCACGAAATACACGATAATAGGTGCGAGGACAGGCAGCATCGATGGGACGATCATTTCTCGGATTGCTGATCGGGTCAGTAGGTCAACGGCTTTGCTGTAATCGGGCCGGGTCGAGCCATCCATAATGCCCGGCATCTCGCGAAACTGCCGGCGTACTTCCTCAACCACCGCGGCGCCGGCTCTGCCTACGGCCTGCATTCCGAGCGCGCCGAAGAGATAAGGCAGCATGCCTCCGATAAGAAGCCCAATGACGACGAAGGGATCCGACAATTCGAAGCTAATGTCCAAGTTGGGAAAGAAGTGTGCCAGGTCGTAGGTGTAGGCGTTGAATAACACAAGCGCAGCGAGGCCGGCTGAGGCGATCGCGTAACCCTTGGTGACTGCCTTGGTCGTGTTGCCGACCGCGTCAAGGGCGTCGGTGGTTTTACGGACGTCTTCATCGAGATCGCTCATTTCGGCAATGCCGCCGGCGTTGTCTGTCACCGGCCCATACGCATCGAGCGCCACCACCATACCTGCGAGGGCGAGCATGGTCGTTGCGGCGATAGCGATTCCATAAATACCGGCAAATTGGAATGCGGCGACAATACCAACCGCGACGATGATGGCCGGGATAGCGGTCGCTTCCATCGAAATGGCGAGGCCTTGAATTACATTGGTGCCGTGTCCGGTTTCCGATGCACGGGCGATCGACTTAACGGGACGGTATTCCGTTGACGTGTAGTATTCAGTCACCCAGACGATGAGTCCGGTGACGACCAGGCCCACCAGCGCACAGTAAAAGAATTGACGACCTTCAGCGCCCGGGAACATGTGGTCGGTTACGAAGAAAATTAAGAATCCGGAAAGGACCGCGGTGGCGATAAAGCCTTTGTAGAGCGCCCCCATGATATTTTCCGAACTTCCGAGTCGGACACAAAACGCTCCGATAACGGACGCAATAATGCAGACGCCTCCAATAAGCATGGGCATCTCAATAGCGCTTAGCTGATCAGCACCCGAAAATTTAATGGTCGCCAGCAACATGGTGGCGACAATCGTGACCGCGTAGGTTTCAAATAAATCGGCGGCCATACCGGCACAATCGCCGACGTTGTCGCCGACGTTGTCGGCAATTACCGCAGCATTGCGAGGATCGTCTTCGGGAATACCAGCTTCGACTTTGCCGACGAGATCGGCACCAACGTCAGCGCCTTTAGTGAAGATACCGCCACCGAGGCGAGCAAAGATCGAAATTAAGGATGCACCGAACGACAGCGCGACCAATGGTTCGATCAGGTGGCGTCCCTCAAGACCCATACTTTTGAGAATGGCGTAATACCCAGCGACGCCAATGAGTCCGAGGCCGACGACGAGCATGCCAGTGACCGCGCCCGATTTAAAAGCGATCGCGAGTGCGGGCTTGAGTCCAGTCTTGGCGGCCTGCGTGGTACGAACGTTGGCTCGTACTGAAACGTTCATGCCGATGTAGCCAGCGATAGCGGAAAGCATGGCTCCGATGACAAAGCCGATTGCGACTAATGTGGAAAGAGCTAGCCAAAGAACCAGTGCAACCACAATCCCAACAGCGCCGATAGTGAGGTATTGGCGATTGAGATAAGCCGTTGCGCCTTCTTGAATTGCACCAGCAATTTCGCGCATACGATCTGAACCGGCATCGGCGGACATCACGGACCGCACAGCCCAGCCTCCATAAAGCAAGGCAAGCACACCACACATTAGGGAAATCTGCACATCAGTCATGAAGAAGATCCATTGTTGCTTGAGGTAATTCCAACTAAGAAAACCTTTGCGAACCGCTTGTTGTAAGGTTTTCGGACGGGGACTCTACCGTAGGCGCAGTGGTGCTACAAGACGAATCATCGGCTTCAATCGACGACTTGTCTCGAGTGAGCGCCAGTTCCATTGAACTACAGGTGTTGAAAAGCAGGGGGGGCTTTTAGTCTCGGCAGACGCCGTTTATTGAATCTTAAGATCGCCCAACGCCTCGATGGATTTGATTTCAAAAGAGGCTGGCAAGCGCTCGCCGTCCGTGGTCACGAACGTGATGGTGGGATCGGGGGTGCCGTTCAGTTTCAAACGAAATAGCATGATGTGGGCGTGGCCAGGAGCCAGGCGAAAAGTTGTTTTTGGTTCGACCACGAGTCGTGCTAACTGCTTCATGCGAGCTCGATTGGGGGTGATTACTGTCTCGTGGAACTCGATTGTTCCGGTCCAAGGCGCGTCGGCACTGGCGATTGTGAGCCGGGCATTCCCATGGTTTGTAATGTCGACGTATGCAGCGGTGAAGTCCTGTGTAGGCAGTGGTTGACGGACAATTGCGTTGTCGAAGCTGACGTGTTCGTTCGCGACGATGGGAAACGCTAGCGTAATCAACGTGAGTAATCTCAGAAAACACCTAGCGTGCACTTCGGTTCTCCAACGGCATTACCAATACGCGTACCTGTGGTGGTAATCCGATTTCGATCTCTCCGCGGATGCGACGTTGTCCTGGTCCATCGTTGAGCTGTTCGTACATCCATCGGCCGTCGGCATCACTGCCGGCACGTATCATCACTCTCGCGTTGGATGCACGTGCTGTCGGGCTGAAATTGTGGAGTTTCAGCGAAGCGAACCGACTACGTCGGCGCACTTCGTCGGCAGGCAAAGTCAGCGACCACCGACGCGCATTTTCAAGCAGTTTGATCTGGCGGCGTAGGACAAGGATCCCGGCGGAATCGCGGTCGATTTGTTCGGCGAAATCGAGTTCGGCACGTGCGGCTATCCAGGCTTCTCGGGCGATCGCAGCCATCGCGCGCTCGATATATCGTTCGACGATGCGTTCGAGCCCGTAGGTCGCGTCCGGTTGATCGGGCGCGATTTCCAGCACCCGTTGATACCACGCGAATGCGTTATCGTCGTTTGGCGCGTCGAGCTGACCTTTGTTAAGGGCGATTTCGGCGCGATTCAAAAGATATTCAACGCGATCCCAATCAATGGCGTTCGGAACCGTTGGCGGAGGCGTCGACGAGGGGGGAATCACGGAACATGCGCCAAGCGCGAGCGCTACTGATACGAAAAGGGATAGAAGGCGCATGTGCTTGTCAATGATTCCTGGTTTCCGATGCCATATATAGTGTACAAACACGCCGCGTTTTATCGCTTGCAACGAGAGACAATTTCGTCATGCTGCTTGTGACCCCCAAATGGATTGTCCGGACCGTCGCCTCGATGGCGGCGATGGTCGTGACATCTTTGGCTGCGGCAGCTGAGAGCCCCGTAAATTTTGCTGCGACAGACGTTCTGACGGAACAACCAACGTTTCTCAGTGTCGATGAAGCCTATCAGATGGATGTGTCGCTATCGGATAATGGCCACATCGAAGTGCGTTGGCGTATGCCGCCCGGGTATTACCTTTACCGACATCGCTTCGCGTTTGCATTGGATTCAGGCGGAACGCTTGGACAGCCGATCATTCCAGTTGGTATAGAAAAAGTTGACGACTACTTCGGGGAAGTGGAGGTCTATTACGACGAAGTAAACGTCCGTATTCCGGTCATCGAACAAACCGGTCCCTTACGGATCAGAATTACGTACCAGGGTTGTGCCGATTATGGCCTCTGTTATCCACCTGAAACGCGTGGTTGGACGTTGGTTCCGGAAGGCTACACGGTGGAGGCGATAGCAGAGAATGGGATAGAGTCGAACGATGTGTCGATGTGGGTTGTGGTTGGTTCGGCACTACTCGCTGGATTTCTGCTTAATTTGATGCCGTGTGTGTTCCCTGTCCTCGCCATTAAGGCTGTGACCGTTCTAGACATTGCTCGAAGCGGGCGAGGACTCACGCACGCATTTGGCTACGCGTCGGGCGTAGTATCCACATTTCTCGTTCTCGGCGTGTTATTGGCAACGTTACGAACGGCGGGTGAAGCCGTTGGTTGGGGCTTTCAGTTGCAGGAACCCGGGTTTGTTTCTGCAATGACGGTCTTGTTTTTCGCGATGGGTTTGAATTTGCTCGGCGTACTTGAGTTGCCTGGCTTCGGGGTGGCCATGAGTAAACCGAACGCCTTTCTGACGGGGATTATTGCTGTCGTGGTCGCGACGCCGTGTACCGTTCCGTTCATGGCGTCGGCGATGGGATACGGCTTGAGTCGTGGAACGGGTGCGTTGCTTCTTGTGATGGTGGTTCTTGGTATCGGTATGGCGGCACCGTATGTATTGATCACGGGCTTTCCAACGATTGCTCGTCGATTGCCGAAGCCCGGTGCATGGATGGTGACGATAAAACAGGCCATGGCGTTTCCGATGTTTTTGACCGCTGTATGGTTGACCTGGGTGTTAGCTCGACAAGCGGGCGCCGACGCCGTTCTGGTGCTACTAGCGGGTAGCGTCGGACTGGGTTTACTCAGTTGGCTTGGCATGAATAAAAGTGCTCGGATGAGTCGGGTATGGAGTGCAGGACTCGCCCTGGTCGTTGCCGTCGTCTGGGGTGTTACGAGCGTGCCCGACGAACCGACGCGAGGGGAAACCGCGGAGAATCGCTTCGACGTTGCTGCGTTCGAGACTGCGCGGGCATCTGGCCGACCCGTGTTCTTAAATATCACTGCGTCTTGGTGTGTGACGTGCTTGGCGAATGAACGGACAACCCTCGCCACAGATCGAGTTCAGGATTATTTTGAGAATAAAGGCATTGTCTATATTAAAGCCGACTGGACTCGACGGGATTCGTCGGTTTCCGACCTATTAACAACATTTAACCGCTCTGGGGTCCCACTTTACGTGTTTTTCCCGCCAAGAAGTCATCCGAGGATTCTCCCCCAATTGCTAACACCAGGCCTACTTTTAAGAAAAGTTGACGACTATTTAGCCATTAAAAGTCCGTAAGTTCTGCTAACGTGCAAGTAAATGAATGAAATTGAGGGGTGATCATGTCATACTGCGTTTTTCGAGGTGGATCGTCGTCGAATGCCGAGGATACTGGTATTACATGGCCCCAATCTAAACCTATTGGGCACGCGAGAACCTGAGATCTACGGTTCCGCCACGCTGGCAGATATCAATACCGAACTGCAACGGCTTGCAACGTCGCGTGGAGTTGAGCTGACAACCTTGCAGAGCAATGCGGAATCGGATCTCGTCGAGGCCATTCAGAATGCGGCAAACGACGACACTGGCTTTATCGTCATCAATCCGGCAGCGTTGACACACACCAGTGTTGCGCTTCGCGATGCGCTATTGGCGGTGGATCTACCATTTATTGAAGTCCACCTATCGAACGTCTACGCGCGGGAAACGTTTCGCCATCAGTCCTACCTCTCCGATATTGCGACAGCGGTGATATCGGGGTTGGGCTCGGCCGGGTATGAATACGCGCTCAGTACCGCAATCAATACGCTGGAGCAATGATGGATCTTCGGAAGATCAAGAAACTGATTGAGTTGGTTGAGGAATCGGACGTCCGGGAGCTTGAGGTTAAGACCGGCGAGGAAAGCATCCGTATTGCGCGTGGCGAGATCGCTCGACAATCGAGTGTTCCGACGCTGACCGAAAAGATCGTCTCAGCACCCGTCGACCAAGGTCAGATCGTCGCCGCACCGATGGCCGGGACATTCTACCGTTCGCCGGCTCCGGGCGAACGCGCGTTTGTCGCTGAGGGAGATAAGGTGTCGATGGGGCAGGTCCTTTGCATCATCGAGAGCATGAAGATGATGAACCAAATCGAAGCGGACTGTGATGGAACAGTCGTCGAGGTTCTCGTTGCCAACGGCCGGGCAATCGAATCCGGTACGCCGTTAATGCGGATCATCTGACTTCTCTTGGCTTGGTTCCGTGTTCGGCTAAACGCGGTGGCCAGCGAGCTTGCTGAGCAATTCGCCGACGTTCTGGTGATTAACGGAGCGTTAGCTGTTTCGTTCTATGGGGACGACGGTGGGGATGTCCTTGAGCCCGCTCCGGGGGAGCTGCGCTTGTGGCCGAGCGTTGCTGTGGAGGCATTGTTCCCCTTGGAGACCGATGTTGAGGGGGTCCGAACGCTTGTCCGAACGGCTGGGTTCGACGTGGCGCAACTCGATTTCTTGGGTGATGATGATTGGTCCGTTCACGGCACGGCGACAGCGAGCGAACTCGATTTCGGTGGCCTATCCGTGGTCCCGCGTAACGCTTCCCGCGATAATGAGGCGGGCGTGATCCGGCTAGACCCCGGTCTTGCGTTTGGCACCGGTGGGCACGCGACTACGGCTCTCTGCCTCCGCTGGCTTGGCACGGCGGATCTTCGTAATCGAAGTGTTCTGGATTATGGATGTGGATCTGGCGTTTTGGCGATCGGTTCGGCCAAACGGGGCGCGAAGACTGTTGTCGCCGTCGACCACGACCTTCAGGCCTTGTCTGCTTGTCGCGATAATGTTGCCTATAACCAGGTCGCCGTCGAAGTCGGTGCGACCACCTCAGCATGTGCTAACGGTCGTTTCGATGTGGTGATTTCGAATATTCTCGCCGGGACGTTGATCCAATTGTCTTCTACGTTAATTCAACGACTGGGACACGGCGGCCAAATACTGCTGTCGGGAATACTCGTTGCCCAAGTCGATGAAATACGAGCCGCATACGGAGGGATCATTTTTGCGCCACCGGTGATTGAAGAGGGATGGGTCTTGTTACACGGCCATCGCACCTGAGTTGGACTGTTAGGGCGATTTTTGCCACCGAATCGATAAACGTTATGATGGATGTTTACAGCCATTGGTGGGCTGCCGTTGGTCGCAATCGGTCCCTACAAATTAGCTAATTCGGTGCTGTTAGCGCCGATGGCGGGTATTACCGATTTGCCTTTTCGGCATCTGGCGTGGCGGCTGGGCGCTGGTTTGGTGTACGGCGAAATGACCGTCGCTCGTCCCGACCTATGGCACACGCGTAAATCCATTGAACGGCGATCGCTGGATCGCCGTATTCAACCCGCCGCCGTCCAAATCGCGGGGGCCGAGCCAAAGTGGATGGCTGATGCCGCGCGACGGCACGCGGACGATGGTGCGCAGATTATTGACGTCAACATGGGCTGTCCGGCGAAGAAAGTGTGCGACAAGGCGGCAGGATCTGCACTTTTGCGAGACGAAGGCCTTGTTCGATTAATCCTAGAAGCGGTTGTCAAAGCGGTCGACGTTCCTGTCACGCTAAAAATTCGAACTGGCTGGTGTCCTAACACGAAAAATGCGGTCACGATCGCACGCATCGCAGAAGCATCAGGAGTATCTGCGCTCACGGTACATGGGCGAACCAGGGCGTGTCGTTTTAAAGGGTGTGCCGAGTACCAAACCGTAGCGGATGTCGTTACCTCCGTCGCCATTCCGGTATTCGCCAATGGCGATATCGGCGATGTCGATAAAGCGGAGAGCGTCGTCGAACGCACGGGTGCTGCTGGTGTCATGATCGGGAGATCCGCGCTTGGGGCGCCGTGGATACCCGGATACATAGCTCGAGGCCTTGCTGGGGAGGTGGCGCAAGAACTAGATTTCGTTGAGCGCGTAGTGATCATGCGAGAACATCTCGATGCAATGCACCGGTTTTACGGTGTGGAACGCGGCGTCAAGATCGCCCGTAAACACGTGCAATGGTACTTGCAACGCCTGCAACTCGATGAACAAAGGATCAAGTTGTTTAACCGTCTCGACAACCCAGAGTTACAGCAACGCTTTCTAAGCGAACTAAATCCAACGCTGGATAAAGCCGCATGATCGTGCAAACGACAATAAGGACTGACTCAACGACATGACAGAATTGACCGTTGCTCGCGCGCTCATAAGCGTCTCGGACAAACGCGACATCGAAATTCTGGTGAACCAACTCCATCAGAGCGGGGTGGATATTCTGTCGACTGGGGGTACCTATAAGGCGATTGAGGCCGTGGGCGTTCCGGTAACGGACGTAACTCAATACACAGGGTTTCCAGAGATCATGGACGGTCGTGTTAAGACGCTGCATCCAAAGGTTCACGGAGGAATTTTGGGCCGTCGGGCGTTGGATACAGAGCTGATGAAAGATCACGGAATCGCTCCCATTGATCTGGTGGTTGTCAATCTCTACCCGTTCGAGGCGACCGTTGAACGCGATGATTGCGATCGCGAATTGGCGATTGAAAATATTGACATTGGTGGCCCGGCGATGGTGCGTTCGGCAGCAAAAAACCATGGTGACGTCTTGGTGGTTGTCGACCCGGACGACTACGTCGAAGTAGCCGATCGGATCGCTAAGGGCACCATAGATCTCTCGTTTCGGGAAAAAATGGCCGCGAAAGCGTTTCGGCATACGGCCGGATACGATGCTGCGATCGCGAGTTATTTATCGGCAAACGAACGCTTCCCTGAAGTGCTGAATCTGAAATTCGAACTGCGCGACACGATGCGATACGGCGAGAATCCCCATCAGCAGGCGGCATTTTACACGGAGAAAAATCCGCCTCCTGGGACCGTTGCGGCGTTGGAGCAACACCAAGGTAAAGCGCTCTCGTACAACAATGTGGCCGACACCGACGCCGCCATTCAGTGCGTTAACGTGTTCGATGATCCGGCCTGTGTGATTGTTAAACATGCGAACCCATGCGGTGTGGCGATCGCGGATTCGATCGGTGAAGCATACGCACATGCATTCGCAACCGATCCAACCTCGGCGTTTGGAGGGATTATCGCGTTCAACCGACCCCTCGATATGACTACGATGGCGGCGGTTGTTGCAAATCAATTTGCCGAAGTGGTCGTCGCGCCGAGTATTGCGCCGGGTGTTATTGACGAGGCTCAACAACGCAAGAATCTACGCGTTTTAACAACGGGACCACACGAGAATACACGGCGAGGGATGGAATTTAAGCGTGTGGGCGGTGGCATTCTCGTACAAGAGGCGGATGAACGATGTTTGGACGAGGCAGGTATTAGAATCGTTACAACGCGAAGTCCGACGGACGATGAACGACGTGACCTTGAATTTGCCTGGCGTGTAGCCTGGTTCGTCAAGTCCAACGCCATCGTTTTCGCACGTGCCGGATGTACCGTTGGTGTGGGTGCTGGTCAAATGAGTCGAGTGATAAGTGCAAGGATCGCGGCCATGAAGGCAGCGGAAGAGGGTCTTGTCGTCGTGGAGTCCGTGATGGCGTCCGATGCATTTTTCCCTTTCCGCGACGGGATTGATGCCGCCGCCGAAGTTGGAATTAGTGCTGTGATACAACCCGGTGGTTCCGTGCGAGACGATGAGGTGATCGAGGCGGCGAATGAACATGGCATGGCGATGGTGTTTACCGGGGTTCGGCATTTTCGACACTGATTGCTCGAGCGGGATGGATTAAGGGGCAAGGACACATGAACGTACTGGTGGTTGGCGGCGGAGGTCGCGAACACGCACTTGCGTGGAAAGCATCGCACTCAACCCAAGTGGAGACCGTTTTTGTTGCGCCAGGAAATCCGGGAACCGCAGCTGAACCCGGCTGCCGGAATGTCAACATTGCGGTCGATGATTTTACTGCCCTTGCGACTTTTGCTGCATCGAACGACGTTGGCTTGACGATTGTTGGTCCAGAAGGGCCGTTGGTTGCCGGTATTCGAGATTTTTTTGATGCGCGGGATCTTCGCTGTTTTGCACCTTCGCAGCGGGCTGCGCAGCTCGAAGGATCGAAAGCCTTCAGCAAGGAATTTCTCTCGCGCCACGAGATCCCGACGGCTCGATACGAAACGTTTACGTCGTTCATTGATGCGAATTGCTACATTCAAGCTGAAGGTGCGCCGATCGTCATCAAAGCGGATGGGCTTGCAGCCGGCAAAGGCGTTGTCGTTGCAGGGACGGTCGCCGAGGCAGTTGATGCGGCGCGCGTAATGCTGTCGGGCGAGCGATTTGGGGATGCGGGGAAGGAGATTGTGGTTGAAGAGTTTCTCCAGGGTGAGGAAGCCAGTTTCATTGTAGTTGCGGACGGGGACTCGGCACTGCCGTTCGCGAGTAGTCAAGACCATAAAGCCCGAGATGCTGGTGACACGGGGCCGAACACTGGTGGGATGGGCGCTTATTCGCCTGCACCGGTGGTAACCAGTGACATCCACAAACAAATTATGGAGGCCATCATTAACCCGACGATCCGGGGTATGGCCGCGGACGGAATTCGGTACCAAGGGTTTCTTTACGCGGGGTTGATGATCGATGAGACCGGTGTGGCAAGAGTGATCGAATTCAACTGTCGTTTCGGCGATCCCGAGGCACAGCCTGTCATGATGCGGTTGGAGTCGGATCTGGTGGAACTGTGCCAACGCGCTCTTGATACGGAATTATCTACGGTTGAGTTAGCGTTCGCCGAAGACGTCGCGCTTGGCGTGGTGCTGGCATCCGGCGGCTATCCAAACGACTACGAGACAGGGCATGAAATTCGCGGCCTTGCGGAAGACATCGACGGGACGAAATTGTTTCACGCCGGTACGCGCGAGGATGGTGCTCGCGTGATAACTGCCGGTGGTCGAGTACTTTGCGTCGTGGGGATGGGGAGTTCGGTGGGAGAAGCTCAAGCTCGAGCATATCAGCGCGTCGACGCTATTGGTTGGAAGGACATGTATTGTCGTCGCGATATTGGCCATCGAGCAGTACGACGAGAGTCGGGTTAGTCGTGCAACGTTGAGGTCAGCATGAAGGTAGATGCATCAACTGCCGTGGATCTGCATGGGATCGGACGACATGCGGCACGACTCGAAACACTCGGTTACGATGGTCTCCGGGTCGCCGAACTCAACCACGATCCCTTCATGGCACTTGCCGTCGCGGCAGGACAGACCTCCAGAATCGAACTCGTGACATCGGTTGCAGTGGCTTTTGCCCGCAACCCCATGTCGATGGCCGTCCTAGCCCACGATCTCAACGCCTATTCGGGGGGGCGTTTGGTGTTGGGTCTAGGGTCGCAGGTTAAACCTCATATCGAACGTCGGTTCAGCATGCCCTGGTACAAGGCTGCGCGTCAGATGCGTGAATTCATCGAGGCCATGACGGCAATATTTAACTGCTGGTATGAGGGTGCGCGGTTAGAGTACGAAGGTGAGTATTATCAACATACGTTAATGCCGACGACGTTCACACCTGACAACACGGAGGGACTCCGCCCACGTATTGCGTTGTCCGCCACAGGCCCATTGATGACCCGTGTGGCGGCGGAGATTGCAGATGGAATGATCATGCACCCGTTCTCGTCAGCGAAATACATGCGCGAAGTCACGCTTCCCGCCATTGAGGATGGGTTACAGAGAAGCGGTCGTAGTTTGAGTGAATTCGAATTGGACTACGCGCCGTTGATCGCAACTGGAGTGAATGAAGAGTCGATCGTACGGGCTATCGCCACAATACGAGATCGAATCGCGTTCTACGGATGCACCGTCGCATACAGGCCGGTCCTTGAAATACATGGTTGGGGAGAGCTTCAGGATGAGCTTATTTCCCTGAATCGGCAGCATCGTCGAGACGAGATGTCGCGCCTTATCTCCGACGAGGTGCTTGAGACACTGGCGATTGTCGGTGATCCGCGATCGGTGGTAGAACGGATGCGTGAGCGGTTTGGCGGTCTAATTAGTCGGACTGGTTTTGCCGTTCCTAACATTTCTGATGATGAACTCGGGTCACTGTTGGAGCTACTTCGGAGTTGAGTTTGGGGAATAAATCCAGCGCACGCAGCACGCGATGTTCTAGCCAACGATCCCCAGTCCTTTGTATTCTGTTGTATATGCATCAAGGCACTAGCTTCGTATGATCCGACTGGGGAAGCGTCGATGATCGACCGGATGATTCGTGTATTCGATCGGGGATTGCGGACCGTCGCAGGTATCCATCCGGCAACGGACGATATACCCGATGCCCCAACGTCGGATCTTTCCGGTGCCGAAAAACGCCGCGCGGGTTCGCTGATGCGCGTTAACCATACCGGCGAGGTATGTGCGCAGGCACTATATGAAGGCCAGGCATTGACGGCACGTGATGTAAAGGTCCGGTCGGCTATGCAGCAAGCGGCGAAAGAAGAGGTTGTGCACTTGGTATGGTGTCGCAAGCGACTTCAAGAACTGGATACACACCCGAGCGTACTCGATCCAATTTTCTTCGCGACATCGTGCGCGCTGGGGGCGCTTGCCGGGGCGCTTGGGGATCGGGTCAGTCTCGGATTTATTGCAGCGACCGAGGAGCAGGTAGTTGAACACCTGGATCGGCATATCGATCAACTGCCGCAAGGGGATGGTCGTAGCCGTGCGATTCTCGAGCGAATGCGTGAAGATGAACTGCGCCATGGCACGTCAGCTGAGAAAGCGGGCGGTTTGCCCTTCCCGATGCCGCTACGCCGTCTTATGACCTCGTTTTCTCGAATCATGACGGAGACGACCTACCGGATTTAAAACCAAAGCCGGTGGACGCATCACTTTTGACATCGCGCGTTATCGATTTTCATCAAGCTCTTTTCGAAGAAATCTTTCTGTACAGGGACCTAGAAAAACCGTTTGAACGGTTGAACAGCAGCGCTACATGAAATCGACCATGGCGATCATGGGTGTCAACGCGACGGAGTTGCCGACCTTGTCAAACCGCGAGGCCCTCAAAATTCTTTTGAACAGTGGCGAACTGGACGAAATCCACTGAATTCGTTCTTGGGCTTCTAGCCGCCCGCGAGGGGTGGGTGATAGATGAACTGGATAGTAACTCCGTTGGGATCACGACAATAGAAACTCCTTGCACCGTCACGATGTGCACGCGGGGCTTCCACAATTTCGATGTCAGCGCTCGCCAAATAGGTATGCCAAGCATCGACATCGTTTTTGTCATCGATAAGGAATCCGATATGGTCCAGCCGTTGGTTAACTGAAGCCGATTCTTTCGTAACCCGGTGCAGAGCAATATTGTCCGAGCCCGATGTCAAGTAAACGTTGTCGCCGTCGGGTTCCCACTCAACGATGAGTCCGAGGACCTCGACATAAAATGCCTTGGTTGCTTCGAAGTTGAAAACGTTCAACGCCACATGGTGCATGCCGGTGGTTGGCGGTGGTCGAACTCCACGTGGCGTCACGGTGTTTCCCTAATTTCGTAGTCATGCGTGAAGCGAACACCGCCGCGCTGCATCATGATCGACGCGGAGCAGTATTGTTGTGCACTCAGGTCGATTGCGCGTTTAACTTTCGTAGGGTTGAGTTTGTGGCCCGTGACCGTGAATTGGACGTGGACGTCGGTAAACACTTTCGGCTCTTTATCCGCACGCAACGCCGAGACCTCAACGCTGCAGTTCGTTATGTCTTGACGTCCCTTTCGAAGGATGTGCACGACGTCAAACGCTGTACAACCCCCGAGCCCTATGAGTACGAGCTCCATCGGTCGAGCACCAACGTTGTTTCCGCCGTGTTCGGCTGGTCCATCCATCTCGAGGGTGTGGCCCGTTTCGGAGGTGGCCGAAAATCTCACATCGCCGTTCCATTGAACCAACGCTTTCATACCAGACCTGCCCAAATTTCGACCATTTTCCGTGTATTCCGCTCAGACTGCGACCGTAGTTGGGTGACTGCGACTTACGAATACACGTCGTTTCGCATAGCGCAGCCTACGCCATGCGTTCGATGAACGGCGTTCTAAGGGCGATCTTGTTGCCCGCGTACGCTGCGCTCGGTAACTCCGCCAAGCGGGACGCCTCCGCCAGGGTATCCTCCATCAATTCGTTCGGTTCGACGACGAGATCAAGAAAACCGGCATCAACGGCCCCGATCGGATCGTACAGGTGGGCTTGGATGATGGCAGCCGTGTGGTGCCGTTTGGATAATCGATCATCGGCAAGCGCCAACGCGAACCGGGGCAACACCGCTCCAATGGTGGTTTCGTTAAGCCCAATTTTGAAGTCACCGGCTGTTCCAATGCGAGAATCCGCCGCAAGGAGGATGAGTGCGCCTGCCGCGATAGCATGTCCGGTGCAGCCGATCACTAGAGGTTGAGGATGCGAGTAAATCGTTTTCAACATCCTGCCACCCGCGGCGACGAGAGTTTGTGCGGCAGTTCCGCCGTCGCCGACTACCGATAAGTCGAAGCCGCCGGAGAAACGTCCGGGTCGACCAAAAAGAGCGATTGCGGATGCTTCGTTGCGGGAGCGTTCAAGAGCCTCCGTCAGTTCTTCGATGAATGTGTGGTTAATGGCATTCGCCTTGCCGTCGTCTATGTGAATGACGGCAACTTCACCGTCCTTCTGATAATTAAGCATTGAAATATTCCTAAGAGAAGAGAGTTTTAATTTGTTTGCCGGGATCTTCGGCCCGCAAAAAGGCCTCACCGACCAAAAAGGCGTCGACACCCGCGCGGCGGAGACGTTTGACGTCGTCGGGCGTTCGAATCCCGCTTTCGGTCACAACCTTGACGGTTTCGGGTATCCGGTCTAACAGTTCAAGTGTGGTATCGAGGTTGGTATCGAAAGATTCAAGATCGCGGTTGTTGATTCCGATCAAACTCGGTTCGAGCGCGATGGCTGCGTTCAATTCCGAAGCATTGTGAACCTCAATGAGAACGTCAAGCTCGATCGAGACCGCGATTTCGTAAAGCGCATGCATGGTTCTCGAATCAAGCGCAGCCGCAATCAGCAGAACGCAATCTGCCCCGATTACTCGAGCTTCAAAGATCTGATATTCGTCGACAACGAAATCTTTTCTGAGGACGGGCAGCGGCATGTTGTCTCGGGCTTGGATTAGGTCGCCGTCGTCGCCCTGAAAAAAATGCTGATCCGTCAATACTGACAGGCACGTTGCACCACCCTCGTAGTAACTTGTGGCGATCGCAGCCGGATCAAAGTTTTCACGGATTACTCCCTTGCTTGGCGAAGCTTTTTTGATTTCGGCGATGATTGCGGGTGATTGTTCCGCTAACGCTTTGACGAATCCGCGAGTCGGCACGCAGGATTCTGCTAGTTCTCGAAGTAGGTTTTGGGTTCGATATGCTTTTCGTTGCTCGACTTCGAGTCGTTTGTGCTCGAGGATCTTCGAAAGGATGTTGGCGGTCACACGGTCTCCATTAAGCGTGAAACTCGAGTCAGTTCCGCAAGCTTTTCGGCTGCCAGTCCACTAGCGATGGAGTCTTCCGCCATTGCGACACCGTTTGCGAGTGTGTCGGCAATCCCTGCCACATAAATGGCGGCGCCAGCATTCAGCGCCACGATATCGGCTGCACCAGTAGCATCGTCGCCGCTGAGCGAATGCCGCACGAGTTCAAGACTACTCGCGGGAGAATCAGCTTGTAGGTCCGCAACAGTTTGTGTCGCGATCCCAAAGTCCTCCGGTTCGATGGTGTATTGTTGAATCTCACCGTCTTTAAGTTCGACGATGTTTGATGTGCCGGCGATTGATAGTTCGTCAAGGCCGTTGGCATGTACCACCATCACATGTGTCGACCCCAGCAACTTAGCGACCTCAGCCATGGGTTGTTGCCATTCCGGCGCAAACACGCCAATGAGTTGGCGTTCGGCCCCAGCCGGGTTGGTAAGTGGTCCAAGCAAATTGAAAATTGTCCGCACTCGCAGCTCTTGTCGTATGGGTCCTGCATATCGCATGGCCGAATGATGTGCCTGGGCGAAAAGAAAGCCCACGCCGATCTCTTTAATACATCGAGCGATTTGCTCGGGCGTTAGCGCAATGTTCACGCCGGCAGCTTCGAGCAAATCGGCGCTGCCGCTCTGACTTGTCATACCGCGGTTACCGTGTTTGGCGACGTGACCTCCGGCCCCGGCGACGACGAAAGCGGCAGCGGTCGAGATATTAAATAGCTTGGAACTCCCCGAACCACCCGTGCCGCAGGTGTCCACCAGGTTCGCCACGTCGACCGTAACCTTGGTAGATACTTGACGCATGGCCTCGGCGGCCCCTGCAATTTCCTCAGGGCTTTCGCCCCGGACGCGTAAGGCCATCAAAATCCCACCAATTTGAGCGGGCGATGCTTCGCCCGCCATGATCGTGTCAAAGATAGC
This sequence comes from Pseudomonadales bacterium, assembly GCA_022448085.1. Taxonomy (GTDB): domain Bacteria; phylum Pseudomonadota; class Gammaproteobacteria; order Pseudomonadales; family Azotimanducaceae; genus UBA11889. The sequence continues at coordinate 18,483 of JAKUTH010000016.1, forward strand.
CTTGGTATTTGCTTGGTTAAGCTTTTCCCCGTCGATGATGTGCGTGAGCGCTTCGCTAAGGTCCACCGGTACTTTCTCCGAGAAAATTGTTAAGGAGCTCGTGTCCAGCCTGGGTTTTGATCGATTCGGGGTGAAATTGAACGCCCTCCACGTCAAAGTCACGGTGCCGAAATGCCATTACTTCATCGAAGGTGCCATCCTCCAATTCGGTCCATGCCGTAATTTCGAGACAGTCGGGAACGGAACTTTTAGAAACGACTAACGAGTGGTAGCGGGTCACCTGGATCCGATTAGGCAGGTTATGGAATACGCCCCGACCGTTGTGATGAACGCGGGAGAGCTTACCGTGCATCACTTGACGTGCACGGACGACGTCGCCGCCGTAGACCTGCCCAATACTCTGATGCCCAAGACAAATCCCGAGGATGGGTATCGACTGTCCAAACTCCCGGATGACGTCCATCGAGATACCCGCTTCATTAGGCGTGCATGGCCCCGGGCTGATCACGATCTTCTCGGGTTTCAACTGGTTAATTTCGTCTAAGCTGATCTCGTCATTTCGGTGAACCTCGACGCTCGCGCCCAACTCACCGAGATACTGGACGATGTTATAGGTGAAAGAATCGTAATTATCGATCATTAGAATCATGGCGCGCTCCTTCCATCGACTCGAGCAGAGCTGCAAGGAAGTAAACTCGATACGTGTGGCGTCAGCATAAGGTGCATTTTAGTCGGAACAAGGTAACTTTGAGCTATTGTCGATAGAAAGGTTTTTTGACGAGTTGGATGATCCAACCGAAACTTGTTTATTCGATAAGTGCTTCGTAGGCGGCCAAGGTTTGGTCTCGACTACGTGCCAACGTTAGATTTTTCTCAGCGTAATCAAACAGCGGAGCGAACGATTGTTCGAGTCTGTTCACGTTCGAAAGCGCGGTCGTCAATAACAGGTGAATGGCTTCGACGTTTTTGATTGCGCAGATGTATTGTTTGGGTAGCACTTCGTTCGGAATAGGGACATCGGTCGAAATGACGGGCGTCTTTTCTAACAAGGCCTCCGCGAAAACGTACGAAAATCCCTCGTTTCGCGACGGGATGACCACGAGATCGGCAGCACCAATGTAATCTAGGGCGGAATCCTTATGGCCTATGAGAAACACGTTCTCAGCAAGACCTCGAGCGGCTACAAGGGCTTCAAGACTTCCGCGTTCAGGCCCATCACCGACTACAAACAAATAACCGAACTTTGATTCCCAAGCGGCGATCAGCAAGTCGAAACCCTTTGCTGGTACCAATCGACCAATCGCGGCCACAATTGGACTCTGACTTTCAGCAAACTGTTCATACTCGGGCGGCGTCACAGTTACCCGTTCAGCGTCCCAATTGACTCCGTTGTAGATCGATATTTTGTTGGGGCAGGGCAACGTATCCCTGACCGTCTTGCTAACGCCAATGGCCAAATCGTAAGCCGATAAGAAGCGTATATGTTTTTTTATGTTGTGCACGGTTGCAACGGTCTTTGCGGAAAGAAACGGTTTACAGAGCGCGACAATCGATCCCGCCTTACTTGCGTGCGCGTGGATGATCTGCGGGTTCGATTGGCGTATCACCGTGGCGACCTTGATTAGATTTCCAGGATGTAGTCTTGGTTTCGATAAGTCGATGCTGATGTGTTTCACGTCCGCACGTAATCGGCGGGCGTACTTTGCGTGTGCGATTGTTGTCACGTTGCAACGCGCCGTTAATGCGTTACTCATTTCAATGAAATGATTCTCGAGCCCGCCTTCTTCGTCGCCCGCCATGATCTGAATAACGTTGAGTAGTGCCACGACCGCTACACTCTTAGCATCTCGCCAGCGATATCAGCGCGTTCGCATCGGTTTGCTAGCCGTCTGGTGTTGAAGATTGAAGACGCTGTTCTGCCAATTCCGCGAAAAAAGTCGCCCCATATACCGACGCTTCATCATTAAAGTCGTAACTGGGGTGATGGACGGGATGTCGCGCGGCACCGTCGCCATTGCCGATAAGAAGATAACAGCCGGGCACCCGTTCGAGCATGAATGAGAAGTCTTCAGACCCAGTTCCCGGCGGAAGATTAACGTGAACGTTGTCTTCTCCTACGAGTCCTGCACAGACGCTGGCCGCGAACGCTGATTGCGTTTCGTCATTTACGACCGGATGAAAAATATCGCGAAAATCGAGGCTGACTGTTGCGCCATAGCCCTTCGCTGTTGATTCAGCAAGAACGCACATCCGTTCTTGAATATGTGTCATCACAGAATTGGAGAATGTACGGACCGTACCCGAAAGGTGTGCGCTCGCCGGAATGACATTGTAGGCATCGCCCGCATGAAATTGCGTGATAGAGACGACTGCGGCATCACGCGGCTTAACATTCCTCGAAACTATGGATTGGAGTGCCGTAACCACCTGGGCTCCGACGACGACCGGATCGACACCGTTTTCCGGATGAGCGCCGTGCGCACCGACGCCGTCGATCCGAATATCAAAAAATGCGCCGGCTGCTGCGACCACCCCCGCCGTCGCAGAAAACTGTCCAACGGGTAGTCCGGGGGCATTGTGCATCGCAAAAATGCTGTCACAAGGGAACTGTTCGAATAGTCCATCTTCGATCATGGCACGAGCACCACCGATACCCTCTTCGGCTGGTTGAAAGATGAAGTTGACTTGACCACGAAAGTTCTTGGTTTCTGAAAGGTATCGCGCGGCGCCCAATAACATCGTGGTATGACCGTCGTGACCGCAGGCGTGCATCTTTCCGTCGTGGGTGGAACGATGTTCAAAATCGTTGGACTCATGCATCGGAAGGGCGTCCATGTCCGCGCGCAGACCGATGGTCTCGGGCTCGTTTCCAACCCGTAAAACGCCAACCACTCCCGTTTTCCCGATTCCGCGGTACACGTCGATGCCGAATGATTCGAGGCTTGTCGCAACAAAATCGGCGGTCCTTTGCTCCTCAAATCCGAGTTCGGGATGTGCGTGGATGTCCCGTCGCCAAGATTTCATGTCGTCTGCGTAGGTTGCGATGGTGTCTTTAATGCTCACATGGGCTCTCTTGTCTAAATGTTTTCGGCGACCCAACTGATCGACCAGTTATGTCCGAGACGCCGTCCCCGGTAGGTTTCGGGTAGCCGTGTTACGACGCTTCCTGGAATATCTACGACTTGCGGATCAGCCGGCCAATTTTTAAAGGCATTGTCGAGGGCTTGAATCGTACGCCACTGTGTCACCTCAACATATGGAGGAAGTACGCGTGGGAGCTTGTTGTTGCAACCGTTTCCGGTGCCGGCAAGGGGAGCGGCGACAGCGTGTACTTGGGTTGATATTTCTTGTGTCCAATGCTCGATAAAACCGATCGCCATTAATCCTCCGTAACTGTGACCGATTATCTTGACGCTCTCGATGTGGGGATGGCTGGCCAGCACGATTCCGAGCGAGCGTGCCATATCGGTGCTCGCATTGTTCGAGCATTGAAAAGTGTTCCAACGATGGAAGAACGTTAGTGTGTTTTCATCGTCCAGCGTTTGTAAAGGGTAAACCCACTCGTAACCTTTGCTTCCAAATCCGTGAACGCCAACAAGTAATTTCGTCGCTCGCCCAGTGTTGTGTTCCAAAGGATGCAGACCGGGATCGAGATTCATAAGGCGGAGTCCCGAAGCCTTCACACCTTGACCGGCATCAAGTTCGGCTAGCCACGGGTAGTCGTCTGCAGCAAAGGTAACGCCGGCGAGGCAGACGACAACAGCCAGCCAACTGCGAATGAGGATGACATTGACGTTGATGTTGGATTTAAAAGAGATCAATCGGGGAGTCCTAGAACCCGCTTCGCTATAATGTTGAGCTGCACTTCGTTACTACCACCCGCGATTGAGCGGGCTTTTCCGCCGAGCCACGACCGGGTTATTTCCTGTGCCCCAGAGTCATCCGACTCCCAACCAATCGCACTGGTACCCAACATGGCCAATTGCATCTCTGACCGCTCTTTCGCGAGATTCGCGCCATACAACTTGAAAATTGAGGTTGCCGGTCCTGGCGTACTCCCCGCAGACTCTTCGACCGTTCGACGTTGAGTCAATCGGAATGCTTGTGCGTTGATGTAATGCCTAGCGATTTCGGTCCTTACCGATGAATCACCTATTTTTCCACCGATTTCTCCAAGACATGCCTTGGCGAGCTCGTCGAGCTCAATCCCGACTTCACGGTTCGTGCCCGAGGTAAGGGCCAGCATGCCTGACCGCTCGTGTTGTAGTAATCGTTTAGCGACGGTCCAGCCTTTGTTGAGGTCCCCGACCAAATTGGTTTTTTGAGCAATCGCGTCGTCGAAAAAAGTTTCACAAAAGGGCGACGCGCCTGAGATAAGTCGAATTGGCCGCACCGATACACCTGGTTGGTCCATGCTGAAAAGTACAAAGCTAATGCCATCGTGCTTTGGAGCGTCCGGGTCTGTGCGAACTAAACAAAATATCCAATCTGCAAATTGAGCTCCGGATGTCCAAATTTTTTGACCGTTGATGACGAAATGATCGCCATTGTCCTCGGCACGAGTCCGTAGGGAAGCAAGGTCCGAACCCGAACTAGGTTCGGAATACCCTTGGCACCACCAGACTTCCCCTCGAGCGATGCGAGGTAGGTGGGCTAACTTCTGCTCTTCCGTACCAAATTCTAGAAGTGTGGGTCCGATCATCGAGGTGCCCATACCGGCGACCGGCGTCCGCGCACCCAGCCGGCGCATCTCTTCGAGAAAGACGACGTATTGGTCTTTGGAGAATCCTGCTCCACCGTACTCGGTAGGCCAAGTGGGTACCGTCAATCCCTCGCCCGCGGCACGATCCATCCACACGTGCTGATCGTCCGTCATGCGGACTTTTGTGCCGCCCCCAGGAACTTCGCCTGGGCCGAGACAACTTTCGGGACAGTTTCCCTCGATCCAGCCACTGATTTCCTGTCGAAATGCCATGCTCTCCCCCTCGCCTCACCGACAGATTAGCGCAGGTTTTCGGCGAAACCCAGCGCCAGCCCGTCGCCGCTATTCGTTGTCTTGGAAACCGCTTTCGACCAACCGCACGGCTTGAAAGATAGCGCGACCCTTGTTCATGCTTTCTTTCCATTCAAGCCTCGGCACCGCATCGGCAACAATTCCGCCACCAGCTTCGATATAGAGTACGTCGTCTTTAATGACAGCGGTTCGAATGGCAATGGCTGTATCCATATTGCCGTTCCACGCAAGGTAGCCAACCGCTCCTCCATAGATACCGCGCTTGACCGGCTCCAATTCATCGATGATTTCCATGGCCCGTATTTTGGGTGCGCCAGAGAGAGTGCCGACTGGAAGGGTCGCTCGAAGTACGTCCATCGCCGTTTTGCCGGATGCCAACTTAGCTTCTACTTGTGAGGAGATGTGCATTACGTGCGAATAACGCTCGACGGCAAACTGTTCCGTGACTTTGACGGTTCCAATTTCGGCTACGCGGCCAACATCGTTGCGTCCAAGATCAATCAACATCAGGTGTTCGGCGATTTCCTTTGGGTCTGAGAGCAATTCTCGTTCGAGTGCTAGGTCTTCTTCGTCCGAGTGACCGCGGCGACGTGTCCCAGCCAACGGCCGATTGACGATGTTGCCGTTGTCGACTCGGGCTAGAATTTCAGGAGACGAGCTAACAATATGGAAGTCGTCCAAATCCATGTAGTACATATAAGGGGAGGGATTTAGGCTGCGTAAAGCGCGGTATAGGTTTAACGGCGCCGACTTGAACGGTACCGACATACGTTGTGCAAGGACGACCTGCATGACGTCTCCGGCCCGTGTGTATTCGCGGATACGCTCCACCGCCTGCATGAAATTATCCTCACCGAAATCCGACGTGAAGTCCTTTTCTTCGGTTGGTGAATCAACGTCCACTCGGGGTATCGGCGGTGTGGGGGTGTCCAACTTGCGTGCCAGGGCGCGGAGACCTTCGATCGTTTGGTCATAAGCATGTGGCACGGTTGGATCGGCCAAGCTGATTAACTGCAGTCGACTCGAAACGTTGTCGTATACGGCAAGGTCATTGGAGACCATCAGGAGAATATCGGGAGTGCCAATTGGGTCCGGCGGGACCGACGACTGCAGTCGGCGTTCGACGTATCGGACGGTGTCGTAGCCAAAGTAGCCGACCAAGCCTCCGTAAAATCGTGGTAGGCCTTCAACCATCGGTACTCGGAACCCGGCTTGGTACGTTTCTATGAACGAGAGCGGGTCGTCGGTGTCGATGCGCTCGACTATTTCGCCATCCGTTTTAACTGTGAGTTGGTTCCCGGATACGTGGAGGACGGTGCGTGATGGCAATCCTATGATCGAATAACGGCCCCATTTCTCACCCCCTTGAGCGGCGGATTCAAGCAGGTAGCTGAACGGGCCGTTCGCGAGTTTCAGGTAAACGGAAAGGGGCGTTTCTAGGTCGGCAATGACGTCGTGCACCACGGGAATACGGTTGTAGCCGTCATCGGCGTATGCTGCGAATTCCTGGGCGTTCACGAGAAACGTTCCTCACGTAAAAGATCCATTAATGAACCGATGATCGCGTCCGCACCGAGATCCTCAAGTTTCGCCCCGTGGTTATATCCATCCTTGACGCAGACAACGTCGCAACCGGCTGCACGGGCACACCCGATGTCCGTTTCGGAATCACCGACAAAAAGCGTCTCCGATGGAACCGTATCAAGTTCGTTACACGCGTAAAGAGCGGGCTCGGGACCTGGTTTGCGAACCTGCATGGAATCGCCGCCGACGACGACATCGAAATATTGCTCTAGATCCAAGTGGTCAAGCAATAATCGCGTTAGATGAATGGCTTTATTGGTAACTACGCCAAGTTTGAATCCGCCGTTTCGAAGCGTTTGGAGAGTCTCCACCGTGTTGGGATAAGGAACGCTTTTATCAGCGATATGACTCGCGTAACGATCCAAAAACAACTGATGCATGCATGTGAGAAGTTCATCTGTTGTATTGTCCTTACTGACGTACTTCACTGCGTGTTCGATCATGACCCTCGCTCCATGTCCAACCCATCGTCGAGTGTCGGCCTCGTCGACCTTTGGATGGCCAGTTTCCTGAAGCGCGTAATTGAGGGCGGCATTTAGATCGGGCGCGGTATCCACCAAAGTTCCATCCAGATCAAAAAGATAAGCCTGATACACGGAGCGTAGCCTTTTAGGCGTTAAGAGCCCTGCGCATAGCAGAAATGGTATTAGCGTAATTCGTACTACCGAATATGGCGGAGCCAGCGACAAACATATCCGCGCCCGCGTCTTTGGCGGCCCGAATGTTGTCGACTTTGATCCCGCCGTCGATTTCAAGCCGCACATCGCGACCGGAGTTGTCCACAAGGGAGCGAACGGCGCCGACTTTGTCTAGGCTAGCCGGGATGAAAGCTTGACCTCCGAAGCCGGGGTTCACCGACATGACCAGAACAAGATCAATCTCATCCAATAAGGCGTCCAAAACGTTGACGGAGGTTCCGGGGTTTAAGACGAGCCCCGCTTTGGCTCCAGCGGCCCGAATAAGACCCAAGGAGGCGTGGGGATGTTCGGTTGTTTCGGGATGAATAGATATGTAAGTTGCGCCCGCTTCAGCAAAGTCACTAATCAGTCGATCGACCGGTTTCACCATGAGATGGACGTCGATTGGACTATCTATTCCATAGTCACGAAGCGCTCTGAGGACCATCGGTCCGATTGTTAGATTGGGCACGTAATGATTGTCCATCACATCGAAATGAATAACGTCTGCACCGGCATCAAGAACAGCATCCACCTCTTCCCCCAGGCGGGCAAAGTTTGCGGAGAGTATTGAAGGCGCGATGAGGTTTTCCATAGAGTCGATTCTACAGCACCGACCCATGATCAGGTTGGTTCGAGTTTGCCCCTGGTCTCAAAGATACCGACGTCGCACTGCCTTCAGTTGATCTGGGGAGCCGATATCGAACCAAGCGCCGGTATAAATTTCTCCGGTAATTTCGTCATTGCTCAGACGTTTGAAATAGACGTCTTTGGTGATCGAGAAGATGCCGTCAGGTGCGTCTCGCAGTATGTTTTCAGTCAGGACGCCAATGCCACAAAAAACCAGATCGTTCTTGTCGCCGCGTCGCACCAAGTTACCTTCAAGGTAAAAGTCACCCGACTCGAGGTGGCTAGGCTTTGGTGTCAGAACGAGATGCGTAGTGTCTGGCGTTTGTTGTACCAATCGTTTAAAGGGGTAATTGGTCCAGATGTCTCCGTTGAGGACCAAGAAAGGCCCCGGCAATAAGTAGGGAAGCGCGTTCACAATCGCGCCGCCGGTGTCCAAGAGCTCTTCTTCGTGACAGTACGTAATGTGGACGCCGAGATCGGCCCCACGACCTAATTTGTTTTCGATCTGCTCTCCAAGATGATGGAGATTAATGACGATTTCGCTGACTCCCGCATGCCGCAACCAGCGTATTTGATGCACGATCAGCGGCTCGCTTGCGATTGGAATCATGGGTTTGGGCATCGTTTCGGTCAGGGGTCGCAGTCGTTTGCCCTTTCCTGCGGCTAAGATCATTGCTTTCATCGAAGTCGAGCAACAGCGTCCCGGATAGGGTGGAGTGTCGTGGTTTCTAACCATTTCGCACACGCCACAAGCTCCCGGTGTTTCGTCATTAGTTCGCATACTCGACGCATGACGGGGACGATGTTTTCGAGGTGACTCGCTCGATCTTGCTTTAGCTTGAGGCGGGCGAAGATACCGACTGCTTTTAGTTGCCGTTGTACCGCGGTGATTTCAAGCGTCCGGGTAAAGTCCTCCTCATCATCGGTCGTGGTATGTCCCGCCTCACGCGCCAACTGAAGGTACCGCGCTATCGACGTCGCAATGGTCGCGTCAGAAAACTGGTAGTAACAGTCATAGAGAATGGAGGCGAGGTCGTAGGAAATTGGACCTACGAGCGCGTCTTGAAAGTCGACAGCACCGATCGTACCGTCTGACTTAAGCAATAGATTGCGGCAATGAAAGTCGCGATGAATCGTGACTTTAGGTTGGGTATCGCAGGTACGCACGAGGAAATCGATAACGTCATCAAAGGGGAGGGTGGACACACCGATAAGGTCTTGGAGCACCCACTTCCGAAAAATCCCTAGCTCTGAAGTAAACCTTTCTGTGGTGTAAGTCGGGATAATCGGATCTGATATACCTTGAATGCGGACCAACATAGCAAGTGCGAGACCGAGGACTTTGTCGTCTTGACCAAGCCCATAGGTCCGTTCGAGGAGGTTGTCGCCAAAGTCTTCAACCAAAAGGAATCCTCGCTCCAGATCGCTTGCTAGGACTTCCGGAACGGATACCTCGGCATGGCGAAAACAATTTGATAGCGCAACAAAATGGGCGTTGTCTTCGGTGTCGGGCGGGGCATCCATAACCACCACAGAGCGCTCGCCAAGGGTCGTGCGGTAAAACTTACGGGCACTTGCTTCAACCGGTAACGGGACCAACCCGTCCCGGTTGCCAGTGACGTCGCTGACCCATTGAGCGAGGGCTTTAACGCGGACGTTCTTCACTACGGGCTGATATCACGGAAGTTCACACGTCCTGTTCGGGCGAGCCCAAATTGACTATAGTCGCGGCGCGTTGGAATGCAAAGCGAAGTACACCGGTTACACAGGTAAATTCGCAATACCACGTGAATGTGCTTGAGACTGAACCGAAGCTTCGCTGCAGCTAGAGGCCACATCAATTTGCTTCGGAAGACACGCTCCCTCGCTATCTTTTGGTTTATGGGCCTTTCCATCGGGATCATGGCGGACAGTCTGGCCTCTACATTTTGGGTCCATCGTGATGATCTTCTTCAGGAAGGAGCGGCTATACCTGCGTATTGTGACGGAGCGTATCGCGAACCCAAACTATTCCTGGAGGAAGGCGGCCGATCGATTGGTGGCCAGATTCGAGCTCGTGCTGACAGCGTCGTATACCGAGAACAAGGCGATAGCCTGCTTACCGGTAACGTTCGCCTGGTAGAAGGCGAGCGCCGTATTCACACCGAATTGGCAATTTTGGATCGCGACGCCAATCGCGTTTCGATTCCCAATGGCGCGACTTTCTTTGAGCCCGGAATCGTAATCGAGGCGGCCCGAGGGGAAATGATCTTGAGTGACGATCGGGCCGTCATGGAAGCGACAGAATTTGTACTCTTCGAACCTGAGATTCGAGGCCACGCCGATCGCATAGAGCGGATTGGCAGCAAGCTTGTGCTTGAGGGCATATCGTTGACGCGATGTCAGCCGGGTCGCGGAGCCTGGAAATTTCGAGCCAAAACCCTTGAGATGGACGAAAAAAGCGTTTTTGCGGTAGCCCATAAAGCGAAAATTGACATGTTTGGTGTTCCCATCATCGCTGTGCCGCGGTTTCGGTTTCCCTCGCGAGACGCTCGTGTTTCGGGTTTTTTATTTCCTACTGTTGGGTATGGGTCGGACGACGGTGTTGATATCGGTTTACCCTACTATCTAAATCTCGCGCCCAATTACGATGCGACGTTGACGCCGCGACTAATGACTGAAAGGGGCGTCGAGGCCGCTATGGAATTCCGTCACAAGAGTCGTTGGACAGAATCGGGCATCAACGCATCGATCTTACCCAGCGATGATCAATATAGTGGCACCTGGACCCGCGAAGATTTTATTAGGAATGGCGTCGCCGGGACATTTGATCCCGCCGACCGTTGGATGCTTGGCATCAAGCACGATGGACGCGTTGGACGGTTTCGAACCCACGTTGACTACTCCGCGGTCAGCGACCTGGATTACTACAGCGACCTCGGCACCGATATAGAGATCACGAGTCGTTACGCGCTCGAACGCGTCGCCGAACTCGGTTATCTGGGAAATGATCTAATCGCGCGATTACGATTACAGCGCTTCCAACTTCTCGAGACCCGGGCCCGTCCCTATGAACGAATACCGGAATTTGAGGCCTCCTACTCTAGACATGTAGGACCAGTATCTCTTTCGGTGGATGCTGCATGGACCCGTTTCGAATTGGATCGTGCGTCAGACGGGTTGACGGATGGAATTAGAGGTGACCGAATTCATCTCGAACCAGAAATTCGGTTCCCGATGTCGCGTTCTTGGGGGTTCTTAAACCTTACCGGGCGTATGCGACATACCCAATATGATTTGCGTGGCGTGCAGGTAGACGGTGAAAGTCGGAAAAGCCGCACGCTCGGGATGGCCTCAGCGGACGTCGGTTTAATGTTCGACCGCCAAACGCGATTTCGGGGAACAGACGTGGCGCAGACGATCGAGCCACGTCTGTTTTATTTATATCAAGAATATGAGAATCAGGACGATCTCCCGCGGTTTGACAGCGGACCGGTCGCATTTCGTTATACGCAGCTTTTTCGTACCAACCGCTACGCCGGTCTTGATCGAATAGTGGATGCGAATCAGCTCGCGGTAGGCATTACTTCGCGTGTGATAGGCAGCCGTGATGGTCGCGAGTATGCACGTTTAAACGTTGGTTCCATCGTCCACTTTTCGGATCGACGAACAACGTTGTTCGGGGAACCGACGACGTATGAGTTGGCGACAACGTCAGAGATTGTTGGATCGTCTCGCATACAGATTAGTCGGAGGGCGAGCACGAGCGCACACGTTGTCTGGGACCCAAACGAGAACGCGGTGGGTGAGGTGGGGTTTTCTTTTGATTTTCACCGTAATAGCCGACAGGTCTATCACCTAAGCTATCGACGGTTTGTGCCCCAAGATATAGAACAGACCGATCTAGGCGTATATTGGAGATTGAGTCGCCATTGGTACGTGTTTGGGCGTTGGAATCGGGACTGGCGATACGGACGCAGCATCGATTCGTTCGCTGGACTGGAGTACACCAATTGCTGCTTACAAATACGGTCGATGTGGCGCAACTACGTTGTTGTACGCGACAATCGAGCGCTGGGTGACGCTCAGCGCGAACAAGGCGTGTTCGTACAGATGGTGTTTAAGGGACTGGCTGGATTCGGGGGTCGCATGGAGTCGCTGCTTTCGAATGGCATTCGCGGTTATGGGAAGGAGAACGGTGAAGAAGATGGGATGCTCTTTTAGATCGGCGGTTGCAAAACTGGTTTCTAGTCTGTTGATCTTGGCTGTCGTGAACGCTCACGCGGTTATCGAGGAAGTAGATGCCATCGCGGCGATCGTCGATGACGATGTGGTACTTGTCTCTGAATTGCTCAATCGATACGAGCTTTTCGTCCAGCGTGCGGAACAGTCGGGTGCTACGGAAGTCCCTCCGCGGGAAACGGTACTCAATCAGTTGATGGAGCGGCTGATCACCGAGAGTTTGCAAATTCAAGAGGCGGAACGTCGTGGAATCATTATCGACGACGAAACGCTGACGGACGCCGTGACCTCATTTGCAGGGCAGAACGGGATGGACTTGGACGGCTTTCAGCAGTCGTTAGCAGATGAAGGAGTTTCTTATCGCAGCTTCCGCGAGGATATTCGCAGAGAAATGCTCCTTAGTCGTGTTCAGCGCGATATGGTAAATCGGCAGATCTATATCACGGAGCAGGACGTTGCAGATCTACGAGGATCTCCATTCTTTAAAGAATGGGTTTCGGATCAATACCGCCTCGGCCATATTCTATTGCGAATTGAAGATCCGCTATCCGATATGGCGGTCAGCGCTGCGAAAGATATGGCCGTTGATATATTAGGCAAACTCAGAGCGGGGGAAGAATTTAGCAGACTGGCGATCGCCCATTCCGCGGGTTCAACAGCACTGGAAGGAGGGGATCTTGGGTGGCGACGAGCGGCGGAGCTGCCTTCGTTATTTAGTGAAACGGTGATTGAGCTTGAAATTGGCGAGACGCCGGACTCAATCACCAACTCGCTCGGAATCCATATTATCCAGTTGCTCGATAAGCGCGGTGCATCCATGCAAAAGGAGCTACGCACTCAGGTTCGCCATATTCTTGTACAGCCATCGGAGATCAAGTCTGAGGCTTTGGCGCGAAGTGAAATTGATCGCGTCCGAGAACGAGTACTTGCCGGTGAAGATTTTGCCGACTTAGCGCGCGAGGTATCGGATGATGCTGGTACGGCTCTCGCTGGCGGGGACCTTGGGTGGAGAGATAGCGCGGACTTTGTCGACGAGTTTCGAGCCGTCATGGATGCGATCCCCGAAAACGAGATTTCGGACGTATTTCGGAGCCAGTTCGGCTGGCACATCCTCGAAGTGCTTGGGCGCCGGGAGGAAGATATGAGTGAAGAATCGCTAGACGATATGGCACTTCAAATTCTGCACAACCGTCGTTACGACGAAAAGCTGGAAGAATGGTTGAAACAGATTCGAGACGAGGCGTATGTCCAAATACGCTTGAACGATAATTGAAGACGAAATAGTCACGTAGCCTATGGCGGTACGGAAGAGATTTGGGCAGCATTTTCTCGTCGACGAAAGCGCCATAGATCGTATTCATGCAGTGCTGGCTATCCAGCCACACGATCGAGTTCTAGAAGTAGGCCCCGGTCTCGGGGCGTTAACGACGGGTCTTCTTGAGTCCGCGGATAAAGTTGTAGCAATTGAAATCGACCGTGAGTTGGTTGGGGTCCTTAAAGATCGCTACGAAGCGCTTGAGGTCATCGAGGGCGACGTATTGGAATTAGAAATCGATCAGTTCTCTGGTATGAGAGTCGTGGGCAATCTGCCCTACAACATAATCTCGCCGTTGCTAACTCGATTATTTGCGCACGCGTGTTTGATTCGAGATATGAATTTCATGATGCAACGGGAGGTGGCACTTCGGTTGACCTCTGATCCTGGAAGCAAAGCGTGGGGACGGCTTTCTGTCACCGCTCAGTACCATTGCGATATTACGTATTTGTTCGATGTGACTTCTGAGGCGTTTCGACCGCAGCCAGCAGTTCAATCAGCGTTCGTGCGACTTGAACCACGGCAAAGGACAGTAAATCCAGTCGATATGGAAGGGTTTAACTCGGTCGTAAGGCAGGCTTTCGGACAACGACGTAAGCGTGTTGGTAACGCTCTAAAGGACCTCAAAGTCCCCTGGCAAAAGGTCGGTATCGATCCCTCGCTACGTGCAGAACAAATTGATGTTGATGGCTTCGTCAGAATCGCGAATAGTTGCGTTGGCAATGCGGCTACAACCACGGGAGAAGGTCTTGAGTGACATCGCTGTAGCGGTCGAGACACGGTTTATTCAGGCAGAGTCTGACCCATCAGCAAATCGCTATCTTTTCGCCTACACGATCACCATAACGAACCATAGCTCCAGCCCGTCGCAATTGCTCAACCGCTATTGGTTGATTACGAACGGCGATGGAAAAAAAGAAGAAGTCCACGGGCCCGGTGTCGTTGGCGAACAACCTAGGCTGAACCCGGGAGAGGCGTTTCGCTATACCAGCGGAGCGGTGCTTGAAACCGCTGTGGGGACAATGGAAGGCCATTACGAATTCCAGGGTGACGACGGCGTTCTGTTTCAAGTCGCTATCCCACCGTTCAGCTTGGCGGTTCCAAACGTAGTTCATTAGGCTTTTGGCAACCTACGCTATCGGGGATGTGCAGGGTTGCTACGAAACCCTCCGGTACTTGTTGGAGAGGATTAACTTTGACCGCGATCTCGATCGATTGTGGTTCGTTGGGGATCTCGTGAACCGGGGGCCGCAGTCGCTTGCAACGCTCCGATTTGTACATGATCTTGGTGGATGCGCTATCACGGTGCTTGGCAACCACGACCTGCATCTCTTAGCAATTTTCTACGGTGGTCACGAGACCAGAAACGGCGATACTTTGGATGATGTTTTGCAGGCACCCGATTGTGAGCAACTCGTAGGCTGGCTGCGAACCTTGCCGTTAATGCATGAGGACGAAAAACACGTGATAGTGCACGCGGGGATCCCACATATTTGGAATTTGGGGTTCGCCCGGTTAGCGGCTAGAGAAGTTGAGACGGTGATAGGTAGCTCGGCCTGCATAGAATATTTTGAGAAAATGTATGGCAATTCCCCGGAGGTCTGGAAAGACTCCCTGTTCGGAATGGATCGGCACCGCGCGATCACCAATTATTTCACCCGGATGCGGCTGATTTCGGGGGATGGGACGCTCGAATTTTCGCATAAGGGCGCGTTGGTTAGTGTCCCAGAAGGTTACGAACCGTGGTTTAGATTCCAGCGACTTGTTGATAAACCCATCATTTTCGGACATTGGGCAGCACTTGAAGGGGAGACGGGAGTGGATCACGTTTCGGCGATCGACACGGGTTGTGTTTGGGGTCGCAATTTAACCGCTCTTCGTCTCGACGACGGGCGACGGTTTCAGTGGCCCGAGGCGAGCTGATCTCGATGATTTGTGTTGATGAACATCGGGTCTGCTGCGCTGGACCCGATGTCGTGAGCCGTGCTATTCGTAACCTGGATTTGCGAGCAATCTGGTAGCTTATCTGATGCAAACGTATCTCGTCGGTGGCGCTGTTCGCGACCAGCTTTTAGGGCGACATGTTAGAGAGCGAGACTGGGTGGTGGTCGGTGCAACCGAGCGTGACATGCTCGGCCGAGGATTTCGGCAAGTCGGACGCGATTTCCCTGTGTATTTGCACCCGGAAACCGGCGAGGAATACGCCCTAGCTCGAACAGAGCGAAAGCAAGGCCGGGGCCATAAGGGATTTGAATGGCGGGTTGGGTCAGAAGTAACGCTCGAAGACGATCTCCGACGTCGGGACCTCACCATCAATGCGATGGCTCGAAATTCAGATAATGGTTTGATAGATCCGTATGGCGGTTGCAACGACTTGGCAAGCAAAATACTGCGACACGTCTCCGACGCATTTAGTGAAGATCCGTTGCGGGTATTCAGGGTTGCTCGGTTTGCCGCGACATTCCCTGACTTTACGGTGGAAAAGGAAACCGCGGAGCTTATGCGAACGATGGTCAAGGAACTCGCAGATCTACCCGCGGAACGGGTATGGATGGAGTGGGCGAAAGCCGCGGACCAAACTGCGCCGTGGCGTTTTTTTGGAACGCTTCATGAAGTGGGTGCGCGTCAACCGTGGTTCGACGATATCGATCTAGAAGCGCTAACGGAGTTGTTTAGACGCCAAGATCTACACGGATCGTTCTCGCTGGCGACGGTCGGGTGGAATCATACTGAGACAGTCACGTCGCGCTTCGTTGATCGACTGAAGGTACCTCGTCGGGTCAGTCGCGCGGCGACTATACTGGCACGCCGGGGCCGACAACTCATTGAACCTTCCAAACTTGGATCGGAGGGACTTCTGGAGCATTTACAGGGTATTGGAGCATTCCGTAATGGAGACGGTGCTGACGATATATTCAGTCTTATCGAGTCTTGCGAAAAAATCGATCTGTCGGAATTGCGCTATTTCGCAAAAGAACTTGCAGGACTGAAGGTCACCGGAGTGGAAGGGCGTGCGTATGGAAAAGCGTTGCGAACGGCTCGCTTGAAGATGATTGAAAAGATGCCCCCTGAGCGATTTACTAGACTCATTTCGCGATCTGCTGCTACGTAGTCGAATCTGTCCATTTTAAAGACCTATCAAAATCCTTGCTGATTGTCGGGAACCGTGACTTCGGGCAATTCTTCCATCGACCACCTCGGATGTGTCCGAATGACGAGCGGTTCCGAAAACCCCGCTCGTAAACGCTCGTGTCCTGCGAAAGCGATCATCGCGCCGTTGTCGGTACACAGGCTCGCAGGGGCGTAGAAGACGTGTTGTACGGATTGGCCAAGGCGTTCGCGTAGTCGCTGATTTGCAGCCACGCCTCCGGCGATCACCAGGTCGGATAAAGCCGCCTGTTCCAAAGCGCGTACGCATTTAATTGTCAAAGTCTCTACTACCGCTTCCTCAAATGCGTTCGCAATATCGGCTCGGTCACTTTCGCTGAGATTATCGATGTTACGTATGGTCGTCATTGCCGCAGTTTTAAGACCGCTGAAACTGAAATTCAGACCCGGTCGACGCGTCATGGGTTTGGGGAAAGTGAAACGACCAGGTCGGCCAGATTCGGCGAGAGCTGCCAACGCAGGTCCGCCGGGATAGCCGAGACCGAGCAGCTTGGCCGTCTTATCAAATGCCTCGCCGGCGGCGTCATCAAGGGATTCGCCCATCAAGGTATAGCGTCCAATGGCGTCAACTCGGACCAGTTGGGTATGACCGCCGGAAACCAATAGAGCAACAAATGGCAACGAGGGTTTTGATTCGGAAAGTAGAGGAGCGAGTAGGTGGCCTTCCATGTGGTGGACACCGATAGCCGGCAGACCGCGAGCCCAGGCAAAGCTTCGACCGATTGTAGCGCCGACCATAAGTGCCCCTACTAAACCGGGCCCGGACGTATAAGCGACTGCGTCGAGATCGCCCGTCTCAAGGTTACCCAAAGAGAGAACTTCGCGAATGAGAGGAAGGGTCTTACGAATATGATCTCGTGAGGCGAGCTCCGGAACGACTCCACCAAAGCGCGCATGCATTTCGGCCTGGCTATAAATCGCATCGGCGATCAACCCCTCGTCCGAATCGAAAACGGCAATACCGGTTTCATCGCACGATGTTTCGATTCCAAGAACGCGCATGTCGTTCCTCCGTCGGATTTACATTTTGCCACTTTTACGGGTACACTCGCGGCCCATTTTTCGAGCTGACGCATGCCGACCGTAAAAGTCCGAGAAAACGAGCCTTTCGATGTCGCCCTGAGACGATTCAAGCGCTCGTGCGAGAAAGCCGGCATCCTTTCCGA
This sequence comes from Pseudomonadales bacterium, assembly GCA_022448085.1. Lineage (GTDB taxonomy): Bacteria > Pseudomonadota > Gammaproteobacteria > Pseudomonadales > Azotimanducaceae > UBA11889. The sequence goes on from JAKUTH010000016.1 coordinate 36,258, forward strand.
GGTGCGCCGTCGCGAATTTTACGAGAAGCCGACTGCTGTTCGAAAGCGCAAAGCTGCCGCAGCGGTCAAACGCCACCTGAAGAAATTGCAGCGCGAATCAAAGCGGTTCGAAAAGTCGTACTAAGCCGGAGTCTCTTCCAGCCCCGCCATGGGTAGCCAACTGAAGCAGCGTATCGACGACGCGACCAAGAGCGCGATGCGTGCACGTGAACGCCAGCAGCTCGGCGCATTACGTCTAATCAATGCTGCTTTAAAGCAGTTTGAGGTGGATGAGAGGAAGACGCTAAGTGATACGGTTGTACTCTCCATTCTCAATAGGATGCTGAAACAGCGACGCGATTCGTTCGAACAATACGAAGCAGCGGGGCGTGAAGATTTGGCGGGACAGGAACGCTTCGAGATCAATCTCATCGAATCATTTATGCCGGCCCAAATGTCGGAAGTCGATATAGTTATCGCGGTAAAAAAAGCCGTTGAGGTGACCGGTGCGGAAACAATGAGCGACATGGGTAAAGTTATGGCGCACCTTAAAGACGCGCTAACGGGTAAAGCAGATATGGGGGCGGTAAGCCAACGGGTGAAAGCGCAACTGAACCGAGCGTAATCACGGCGACTTAGGTAAGCTGAGTTCATGCCTGGACGGATCCCTCAATCGTTTATTAACGATCTGATCGAGCGGGTCGACATTGTCGAGGTGATTGATTCGCGGGTTTCGCTAAAACGTGCCGGCAAGAATCTACAAGCCCTTTGCCCTTTTCACGAAGAAAAGACGCCGTCGTTCAGCGTTAACTCGGAAAAGCAGTTCTATTACTGTTTTGGTTGTGGTGCGACCGGGACTTCGCTGCGCTTTCTTATGGAGTATGAGCGCCTTGAGTTCGTTGAAGCTATTGAAACGCTAGCGCGGATAGCGGGTGTCGAGGTGCCCCGGGAGGCCGGGTTACAGAAACCCGTCGACACCGATTTGTACGAGGTTCTGTCATCGGCGGATCGCTACTATCGATCCGTTATTCGTGATCATGCTTTGAGTGGAAGTGCTATCGAATACTTACGGGATCGAGGAGTGACCGGTGTCGTCGCACGTGATTTCGGTATTGGTTTTGCGCCCGCGGGTTGGGATGGCTTGAAATCGGCCCTCGCTCAGTTCCCTGAGAACAAGCTTGTTGATGCGGGATTACTCGTCCGCAATGACGCGGGGCGCGTTTACGATCGCTTCAGAGAGCGAATTACCTTTCCAATCAGAGACACCCGCGGGCGGGTGGTTGGATTTGGGGGTCGGGTCCTCGGTGACGAGAAGCCTAAGTATCTCAATTCGCCAGAGACTGAAGTATTTCAAAAGAGCCGAGAATTGTACGGGCTGTTTGAGGCGCGGCGCGCGTTGCGAGATCTGCCAAGATTGCTAGTGGTCGAAGGCTACATGGATGTCGTAGCGCTGGCCCAACATGGGGTCCCCAACGTCGTTGCCACGTTGGGAACGGCCACCAGCCAAGCACATCTTGACAAGTTATTTCGGTACACGCGGGAAGTTGTCTGCTGCTTTGACGGCGATTCAGCAGGTCGCGCCGCTGCCTGGAAAGCACTTTCTTCGGCCTTTCCTGTGCTGCACGAGGGGCGCCAACTTCGGTTCATGTTTGTTGGTGAAGGAGATGATCCCGATACGCTCATTCGGTCAGAAGGCGAGGCAAAATTTAAACAACTTGTTGAAGCTTCGGTCTCGGCCGGGGATTATTTCTTCAAGGAGATCGGCACCGGACTCGACCTTTCGAGCATGGACGCTAGGGCCCGACTAGCGGATCTCGCGCTGCCGTTGATCGGAAAACTCCCGAACGGTCTTTACCGGCGCATGATGGTCGAACGATTGAGTCAAGAAACGCAAATATCGATCGCTGCGATCGAAAAGAAGGTGGGGGTTTCATTTCAGCCCCGTCCTAACCAATCAACAACGGTCCCTCCCGAATCAAAAATTGCGCGGAAGTTGATGGGCTATCTCCTGCACGAACCGGCAATCGCAGAAGATCTTTCGCCAGAAATTCGAGAGGAGCTATTTGCGGCCTCGAGCGACACGCTTTTTTCCCATTTATTAAAAAGGGTGTTGGAGAAAAATTTGACGGATACGAGCACAATCCTCGCCAGCTTTGTTGGTGAACCGGCGCACGAAGTAATGGTTGGGTTAACGACCACGACTCCGTCGCTGGCAGGTGCTGCGTTGCGAAACGAATTTATTGACGGGGTGTATCGGTTTCTAGAAGAGCGTAGTAGAGATGCTCATCGAGCTTTGGCTCGGGATTTGCACGAGGACGATTCGTCGGAACGATTAGCCGTTTATTGGAAGGCGCGTCGTGCAACCGATTCAGGGAATGTTTCTGAGACGCCGTAGAATTTTTCTAATTGGGGCTCAAAAACCAACCTGTCAACAGCTATAATGGGGGGTTTAGCAGGCTGAGTTTGGCAACGTAGTTGCTTCAGTCGACGTTCACCTTGAGGACATATGGCCACACAGAAATCGAAAGTGACAAAGAAAGTGACAAAGAAAGTGACAAAGAAAGCGACAAAGAAAGAGAGAGAAATGCCTGTATTGGTTCAAACGGGGGAAAAGGAAGAGTCGCGTTTGAGAGATTTGATTGCAAAGGGTAAAGAGCAAGGGTTCTTAACCTATGCTGAGGTGAACGATCATCTTCCCGAGGATGTTAGCGATCCGGATCAGATCGAAGACATCATCCGGATGATCAATGACATGGGGATCACAGTTTATGAGACTGCCCCAGACTCCGACGACCTATTAAATGCGGGTGATAACACTGCCGACGAGTTGGCGGCGGAAGAGGCTGCCGCCGCGCTTGCTGCTGTGGAGACGGAAGTTGGCCGAACAACCGATCCTGTACGGATGTACATGCGTGAAATGGGAACCGTCGAACTTTTGACCCGCGAAGGCGAAATCGCCATTGCTAAAAGGATCGAAGAGGGCATTCGTGACATTCTTTCGGCGTTAGCCCTCTTTCCTGGGCCTGTGGAGTACATTCTTGACACATACGATGAGGTGCGCGCCGAAGATCAACTCGGTGACTTGTTGATTGGGTACCTGGATCCGACCGATGTTGTCGCGGCGGCTCCGCAAGTCGACCCGACGGCTAAAGATAAAAAGGACGATGACGAAGAAGAGGAAGGACCGAAGGGACCGGATCCCATCGAAGCGAAGCGGCGATTTACGGCACTTAAACGCGCTTATAACAAGTCTCAAAAGACTGTTAAGGCTGAAAAAGGAAGAACCACGAAGGCAGCGAAGGCCGATCTTGATAAGCTGAGTGTCGCCTTTTCACCGTTCAAACTGGTTCCAAGACATTTCGATCTGATCGTGATGCTCGCGCGTGGAACCTTGAATCGTGTACGACATCACGAACGCGCGATCATGTCGCTTTGTGTACGCGAAGCGCGCATGCCGCGCAAAATCTTTCTGAAAGAATTTCAGGGAGGAGGCGAACTGTCGATTGGTTGGGTTACTCGCCACATCAAGGGAAGGCACGACTACAGCAAAGGACTGGACGCAGTGAAGGACGATATCGCCCGTGGTCAGAAAAGACTTAAGCAGATTACGGACGAATGCGAACTGAGCGTTGCTGAAATCAAAGACATTAATCGCCGCATGTCGGTTGGGGAAGCCAAAGCAAGGCGCGCAAAGAAGGATATGGTCGAAGCCAATTTGCGCCTCGTCATTTCCATTGCTAAGAAGTACACGAACCGTGGTTTGCAGTTTCTAGATCTCATCCAAGAAGGAAATATCGGCCTCATGAAGGCGGTTGATAAGTTCGAATACCGCAGGGGATACAAGTTTTCGACCTACGCGACTTGGTGGATTCGTCAAGCGATTACTCGGTCGATTGCTGACCAGGCACGGACCATTCGGATTCCCGTGCATATGATTGAGACCATCAACAAGCTAAACCGGGTATCGCGCCAAATGCTCCAAGAAATGGGAAGGGAGCCTACGCCGGAAGAGCTGGGTGTACGGATGGAAATGCCAGAGGATAAGGTCCGTCGTGTGTTAAAGATTGCGAAAGAACCGATTTCCATGGAAACGCCCATCGGCGATGACGAGGATTCACACCTTGGCGATTTCATCGAGGATGCGACCATCGGATCACCGATCGAATTGGCTACCGGCGAAGGATTGAAAGAAGCAACCCGAGAGGTGCTTGGTGGTCTGACAACGAGAGAAGCCAAAGTTCTGCGAATGCGTTTTGGTATCGATATGAATACTGACCACACCCTCGAAGAAGTGGGTAAACAGTTCGACGTGACGCGCGAGAGGATTCGCCAAATTGAAGCCAAAGCACTGCGTAAACTTCGCCATCCAAGCCGGTCCGAGCATCTTCGTTCCTTCTTGGACGAACTGTTTTCCGAAAATCAGAGCCCTATGTAAGGATGTTTCTGTTTTTTCCCCCTCCAAGGGTCTGAGCGCTGCTCCGTGCAGCATGCTGCCTAATCCTGCAGTTTAGTTCTGAGGATGGATCGGTGGATCGATCAGGAGCCCCAAGTGGGCTCTATGCTCAGAAAGTGAATCCTAAAAATTCGAACAACGAAATGCCGTAGCGGTCTCGGTACGTAATCCAAGAGAGAACAACAAAAAGGGCGGAAACGGACAGGCTGAAAGCAAGTACCGCGATCAGGGCAACCAAACTTTCGCTAAATAACACGTCGATAAACCGTTTACGCGATGGTTTTTCCATGATCACATAGTGTTGAACTGGCGACGGTTAACCGGCGGGCAACGTCTGAGCCCATTGGGTAGCGCGGCTTCGCATGGCCGGTACATCATCGGCAAGAATTACTGCTTCTTCGACGCACCGGTCAACTTCGCGTTCATACTTCTCGAGGAAGACGCTTCGGTTCGGATACAACTTCGCGAGTTTTTCGGCATCGAAGTCTTGCGACAAGCCGTAGAGAAAGGCAAAGCGATTGTTGCCGCCCCCTCCAAATCGTCCGGCGCCACGATGACGGGCGGTTGGGACAGCTAAGTCGGGTAATCGAATGCCGCCGACGGCGTTGCCGTTGGTATCACGCTCGATGGTTTTTCGACCGGCTTGCGCGTTGGTCATGGCAATACGGGGCATCCTTGGAGGCTCAACATCAGAGACGATCCAATTGCGGGTATGCCTTATGGCTGCTTGGTACGCGGGTTGGTAAGACATCCAATTGGGTCCTTCTGCGCCTCCGGAAGCCGCTATGGATCGGGGTACGCTGACGTGCGAGGTGCCCGCGACTTCCCAAAGTCGAAAGGTTTTTGAATCAGGCTGTCTTGCGGGTAGATAGGCTTCTGCCTCGGTCTCGGAGTTGACGACAAAAACAGGGACATTGATATCCGTTCGAATCGGGGTGCGTTGGCCCATACCGCTTCTGCTACCTCCTTTGTCTGCTTCGAAAGGGATGGTCGAGGAAAAGTCGATGTACGGGATGAATCCGTCGAATACGTTTTCGAGCAGATGGACGCCGTTGATGTACGTGCGCAAACGACCAGCGGATTGTGATGCACCGGCTGCGATTAGATGAGTTACGTCAAGTCCGCCCAGCGGATCGACCCCGGTTTTTACCCGCGACGGCCCAACCGCGCGGCCCGCTTGGGTAAAGATATTGTAGGAATAGGCGTCGCCGGGGTGATTGAGTGATCCATAACGTTCTGGATCCCATTGTCGGAGTCCAGCGGCTTCGGGACCGGGAAAGCCATTAACTCCGACGGCTTGAGCTGAAACGCCAACCCACGCGTAGCCACGAAGATATTCATCATCGCCTACTGAACCGAGCTCATAGCCTGCCGTGACATTCTGCCAATGCACGATCACGGTGCCGTTGAAGTCGGAAGCCTCCAGTGGTCGGACGACGAGGATCCGCGTTCGGTACGCGGTTGATTCTTTTTCGCGCTCAGTTGTCCATCGGCCGTCCGGGGTAGACGACGTGCCATCGGTAAATTTATATGCATTCGCGCCGCCGTCTAGGAAAAACTCCTCCATGACGTAACCGCGACTCGCAAGATCGATCTGCGGCGCTGAGAAGGGCCCGCCCTTGGTACCGTCGGTGACGGGACCGGACACGATCGCGGTCTCCGTACCCGCGGTTTCGATGGCTGAACACAGGGCCAGCCAAGTAAGAAAAGTGACGAACTTCGCCAGTGGGGGCGATGACCCTCGGGCCATTTTCTTAGTGTTGTTCATTACATCCTAGTCCTTCGTAGGTAAGGTCACGGTGGCCGTTCCAAATGCAGTGACCAGACCTGACTGATTTTGGTTTTCTATTTGCAGTTCGACCCGATGCTCATCGTTCTCGACATAGGTTTTGGAGACCTTTCCGTAAACGGTGTTGGTATCACCGACGACGTTAGGGTGGCGAATGGAGGCGTCGAGTTTCTTGAGCGTGCCGGCGTCGCCCATCCAATCGGTCACGATTTGGCTAAGCCAGCAAACGCGCTGTGGACCAAAGTCGAATTGGCCCGGCATATTTCGGCGCTTTCGCGCGTGCTCCTCGTCGAATCGGCCACCGCCGCCGAGATCTCCGGAGCCTTCGGCTTCTAACGCGGCTCGTGGGCTTCGACCTGTACCGAGTACCCCATGGGTAAAAAGGAAGAGTTCCGTCACCGTGTACGTTCCCTTCTTCAAGCTCGGAACATCATCGCCCTCGACGACGTCTTCCCAATATCGGGGCTCGGCTCCACGGCGGTCACGTTCGTAAACCAGTGGGTCGGCGGCTTCGTGCTGAATTTGGGTGGTCTCTTTTGGCTCTCGATCGTATTCCAGCGTAGAGCCGGTATTCTGATAACGGGCCATCAGCGTTTTGACGGTGGTCACGACTTCCTGACGTTGATTCGAATAGGTAACCAAGCCCGTATTGAAAGCGATTGCGCCGATTCGTTTGCTTTCTTTCCGCATGGTCGGGCCGACTTGTTCTTGAGCGGTGATTCGATCACCAAGCCAAATCGGCCGATGAAATTCGATTTCCGCACCGGCGTAATTCACGGGAAGGTACGCGGTAGACACCCGCGCTCGATCGATGGCCCCAGTTTCGCCCGCAATTACACCAAGGCTCACCCCGTAGATGAAGGGGGGAGGAGCGGTAATCATTTGATATCGCGATTTGGCCGCGTGATCAGGGTCTCGCCAGAGCGGATTGTAGTCGCCAACGCCGTCACCGAATCGACGAATGTTGTCGAGGCTCGCTTGTTTTGTTGGGCGGTACGGCAGAAGGTCGCCGACGCCCTTTTTGTATTCCTCCTCGAACGCTTCAATCGTCTGAATTAGATTATCGGTGGCCATGCCGTAGATCCCTCGAGCTCGTGCAGACTCGGAAGCTTACTCGATCGAAAGTGCTGAGGTCTTTAGGGAGAACGTGGACCGGCTCGAATCAGTCGTGACGGAGGGCTTCGATGGGGTCCAGCTTTGATGCAAGGTAAGCGGGCCATACCCCCGCGGAAAAACCGACGGATACACTGACTGCCACTGCGATAAGGACCGTTTGCATCTCGACGATCAAAGGCATATCAAATTGGGACGAGATGGCCTCACTTCCAAGCCATCCGAGGACAATGCCAAACAAGCCGCCCAATGCACCCAACGTAATCGCTTCCACAATGAACTGGGTAAGGATATTTCCACGCGTGGCACCGAGCGCTTTGCGAACCCCGATCTCTCGGGTTCGCTCGGTTACGGAGACGAGCATGATGCTTAGGATTCCGATGGCTCCGATAAGTAGGCTAATCGCCAGGATACCGATGACGTAAGTCGACAAGGTGCTCGTGATTGATTGCATCATGTCGGTAAATACGCTCCGATTCATGATCTGAAAGTCATTTGGGTCACCCGGGCGGATTTTGTGCTCGCGCCGCAGCACGCGCTCGATGTCGACCATGGCCATATCGATTCCGATATTTTCTTTAACTTCGGCGGAGAGAGATCCCAGTCGATCTGAACCGAACACACGAAATCGAGCCGTTGTCAGGGGTATGTATATTGCGTCGTCGACACTCGGACCGTAGCCGCCTGATCCGACCTCGGCGAAGACACCTACCACTTTGAAGATGATCCGACCAATCGAAATATCTCGCCCTAGGAGACTGGTCGGAGCGAATTCAAAACTAGTAGGGATACTGTATCCGAGCACCGCCACGCGCCTGCGCGCGGCGAGGTCAGACTGCGTGATCATGCGTCCATGGGTCAGTTCGCGGTTGTTGACGACCAAGTAATTGGGCGTCGTGCCCGTGATCGTGCCGTGGATGTTCTTGTTGCCGAATTTGACTTGACGACTGCTTCGCAATTCAGGAACGACGGCCGAAAGGAATTGACTGTCACGGCGCAACGCGTCGTAATCGTCGATGGTGAGTGAGACCCGGTTTGACGATGCGACGCGACCGTGGCCAAAGGATTGGCCGGGGTAAATTGAAAGAACGTTCGCGCCAAGCGTGCTCATTTGTTCTTGCACGGCGGCTTGCGTGCCCGAACCGAAGGCCGCACCGATGATTACGCAACCAACCCCGATCACAATCATCAAAATCGTTAACGCTGAGCGAAGTGCGTTACCACGAATTGCGTTCAATGCGATACGAATGGATTCGAGGAGCGACATGGCGTTTAGCCGCGCCGGCCACGGCTACCGCCGAGGCCAGGTATGGGGCTCATTCTGCTCGCTCGGTTCTGCCAGGTTTCGTTCGCTTGGACGAGGGATTGACTAGGGAGAATAAGGACCTTTTCGCCTTGGTTAAGACCCGCGACAACTTCGGAGTAATCCATATCCGTGATGCCCGTTCGAACGTGCACGGCGACCGCCTCGCCGTTGCGAATCACAAAGACGATATAGTCGCCACCGAACTGCTGATCGACGGATGACACGACCCGTTTGGGACGTTGCCCGCCGGGTCCTCTAGAACCATTTGCTGGGCGTCCACCTGAGGCGCCTGGACCGCCACCGCCCGGGCGTCCTCGGCCAGCACCGGAGCCCGCGATTTTCTGCATTAGTTCACGGTTCTTACGCATAAACGCGACGTCTTCTTCGCTGGGTCGTTTACCGGTTCGCATTTTGGTCATGATCGCGTTCAGGCGTTCTTCGTCGGAGATATCACTTTTAATGACATCGGCATCGGTTTCAGCGGTCGACGCGGGAGAACCGTTATCTCGAACCGCACTCGTTTTCCGTGGTTTCGGCGACGCAGCTAACATCCTGTCGACGTCCTCGATGGTGTAACCAAGCACGCTGGCACCTGAATAGACATCGCCCTGAGTACGTAGCGCTGCGTTAGGAATCGCTAGCACTTGGTTTCGATTGGCGACCATGACCTCTACATCCGCATTCATCCCGGGTCGTAGAAGTCCTTCGCGATTTTCAAGATCGATCAATACCGGGAACATGGTGACGTTTTGGATTGTCGTCGCCTGTGGTTCAACTTTGATGACTTCGCCTTGAAAAGGACGGTTAGCGTAAGCGGCCACGTTAACGGTCGCAGAAACACCTGGTTTCATTTTGCCGATATCGATTTCGTTCACCAGCATCCGTATTTGGACACGCGAAAGATCCGCCATTTTGAGGAGGAGGGTACCGCCACTACTGTTACCCATGGGTGACGAAATAACTGTACCTTGTTCGACCGCGCGTTCGATAATGGTCCCGGTAATGGGCGCATTAACGTCGCAATCACCGAGTTGAATCACGGCGTTCTCGACGGTAATTTCGCGCTGTACGACTTCGGATTGCGCTGTGGCGTGGTCCAAAGTCGATTTTTCCCAGTCGGCCTTGGACACGGATTTCCGTACATAGAGTGAATTGATCCGCTCAAGTTGTGAACGAGAGTTCGCGAGCTTTGCTCTAGCAACGGTGAGGCTTGCTTCAGCCTGCTTGAGGGTATTCTTGAGAACGCGCTGATCGATTTGTGCAAGTAACGTGCCGGCTTCAACAACGTCACCAGTGTCGACGGTCATTTCGAGAATCTCGCCGGATGCTTTGGATTTGACTTCGACCGTTGTGACGGGTTCGACTTCGCCGGCTGCTTCGACCGCCACTCGAATATTCCGGGGCGCAACGGCGACTTGCTGGTAATCGCTGTAAGGAAGATTGGCGTTTTCTAGAGAAGCATCCTTGTCGTCTGCCAAATACGACTCGAGGTAATCGCAACTCGCCAGTAAACCAACAGAAATAACCAGAAGGATTCGAGTGGCCACTAGCCGTTCTCCACAAGGTAGTCTTCGGTCACTTCACCGTCCCGCAGATGGATGTGTCGCTTGGCACGTACCGCGATTCCGGGTTCGTGGGTGACCAAAATGATCGTCTGTCCGGCACTATAGAGTTCTTCAAACAAAGCCATAATGTCTTCGCCGGTACGTGAATCGAGATTGCCCGTCGGTTCATCGGCAAGCAGGATCGCTGGGTCATTAACGAGGGCCCGGGCTACGGCCACGCGCTGACGTTGCCCCCCCGATAGTTCACTTGGCTTATGAAACGTGCGGTCATCAAGCCCCACGCGTTCCAAGGCTTGTCGGGCTCGATTACGCCGTTCACGTCGACCGACGCCGCCGTACAGTAGCGGCGTTTCAACGTTTTGCAAGGCGTTCGATTTTGACAACAAATTAAAGGTCTGAAATACGAACCCGATCATGCGATTGCGCACCCGAGCCAGAGCCTTGTCGTTGAGCTTGGATACGTTTTCGCCGTCGAGCCAATATTCCCCGGCAGACGGACGGTCCAAGCAGCCAATGATGTTCATCAAGGTTGACTTGCCAGAACCCGAAGGGCCCATTATGGCGACGTACTCGTTGGCGTCTATCCTGCAATCAACACCGTTGAGGGCGCGAATGGTTTCGGACCCCATGCGGTAATTCTTATGAATTGTCTGGAGGTCGATCACCCGCCCGGAGGGCGGCGAATCGCGATTTGCACTTGGATTGGGCGTCGCCATAGGCGTCTTACGACTAATACGAGTTGGTTTGTACGAACCCTGTAGTCTAATCTGTCCTAGCCAAAACCTCTTCTCTTCCTTGACGTCCGCGTACTTATTGGCTGCCGAGCCGATTTTTGCCAGTTACACTATTTCCGCGGCGCGTTTATTGTTTGGAACCATCTTCTTTTTGACGTGTCTCGAACACAGCGGTAGTTTGATTGGGCCAAATTGGCCGGGAGGATCGATGAGTAAGCACCGAGCGAAACAAAACAAGGATGCGAAGAAGAAAGCTCCGTTTGCCGTGAGTAGCAGCGATTTGCAGAAAGCTCGACAAAAACTTGTTGCCGAGCTCGGCCTCGAAAAATACGTTTTGGATCTGGATCTCAACGGATATGCCGTGGTACCGCCCGAGGTTACGGGTGTAACCCCCGCTAATCTTGACCGGCTCACCGAAGTGCTTTTGGCCAAGTCAGAAGAGCTGGTGGGTTGCGGGTTTACGGTTGCAGAGGGCCCCTCGTCCGAACTCGATTTCGGCGACTATCGCGGCACGTTGGAACTGCAGTCGGGAGCAAAACCAAGTCAGTTTCAATTGATGCAGTTGTGTACTTTTGACCGCGCGTTTCGTGATCTTGCAGTCAATCCTGTCGCGACCGCGCTCATGCGCTACATGATCGGTCCATACACCACCCGCTTTAGTTCGCACAATTGTTTCGTAAAGTGGAAAGGGGATGGATACGGCGAGTCACTCGGTCTGCATTGCGACCAAGGTGGCGTGCCTCAACCGTGGGGACGTGTCGCACTCAATGCCAATTGCAATTGGTGCCTGACGGATTACACGTTGGCCGACGGTGCGTTCGCTTGCGTGGCGGGCTCGCATCACCGCAACTCTCAGCCAGTGATGCCGCAAGCAATACGCGAGGCGATTCCGGTTGAGTGCCCGCGTGGATCCTTGATCGCTTTTCATGGGCAGCTCTGGCATGGCGCGTACCCGAAGAGCACCCCGGGTCTTCGACTAACGATTGCCAATTACTACCGCCATGCCTCGA